>CAYYAH010000012.1:0-19794 GCA_964470075.1 uncultured Candidatus Poseidoniales archaeon | reverse complement strand
AGCCCACCCTATAGGGTGGGTTTCCTAAATGGGGGCTGATAATTGATATTGGATACGGGTAAAATCTGCGATTCGGGGCTATTAGGTGAGAGTAATGGCCGATAATTCATGAAAAAATAACAACTGTAAAACGATGTACTAAGTCGATATTTGTGGTTTTGCCGAGACAGTCTTTGAACTCTCCTTGAGAAGGATGATCTCAGAACTCAGATTGAATCAGCTTGAGTTTCGGGATTGAGTTTGTGTAACAAGAGAAAAATAATATTATTTGGCATAGGAATTTGGTCTTTTCTTTATAAGTAAACGGGCCTAAAATGAGGTCAAATTGAACTCAAAATAGGGGGGTATTTGGGTCATTTCCTGGCTATTATTGCACACTCAATGAACACTATGGGAGGCCGATAAGACCGGTTCTCTCGTTATCATCTGAGGGATTCTCTCACGTGCGCGTGTGTGCGGGAAGCAAGAAAGATGGGTTTGACCAGACCCGTCAGGGCCCCCGAAGGGAGCCCCGAACGGGCCGGTTATGTCTCGAGGATCAGTCCTCGTCTTCGTCGTCGTCGAAGGCTTCGTCGATTGCCTCATCGAGCTCGTCGTCGTCAAGGAACTCCTCGGTGTAGTCGGCGTCCTCGTCGAAGTCGTCCTCGTCATCGCCAGCCATTCCACGCCTTACTATGACAATCATTCCAATGATTGCAAGTAGTGCAGCGACGAACGGTGCAGGGTCAGCCTGAACGTTGTCCATGAAGGTAGGTACGTTGGCGTTGTCTCCTAGGCCGTCGTCATTGGAGTCGTGCCACTCAGTTGGATCGTATGGGAATGTATCCTCACACAGATCTGCGGTACATTGAGGGTTCTCCGGGTCTGCCGGGTTAGGGAAGCCGTCGTTGTCCCAGTCTGGGTCAATAGCGTCACACACTAGATCTCCAACAATGCCTGTGTCGTCATCTGTGCCCCAAATTCCGTCCTCGCCCGCAGTAGCGTCAACACCTGGGTCCTTGTCCCTTGGCATGACATCCGCGTTCATCGAGTCACCATAGCCGCCAGCAGCAGCGCAGATTGCCTCAGTGACATCTAGCCACAAATCGCCGTCATCGTCGTTGTCAGCGTTGTCTCCCCAGCCATCACCATCTAGGTCGTTCTGCTCTGCAGGATTCATTGGGAAGTCATCATCGATATCCAAAGTGCCATCGTTGTCATCATCTGGGTCGACGATGTCGCACTGGTGGTCACGGTCATTGTCGTCAGGCACCGAGAAGGTGTCCATTGGATCAGTGCCGCAGTTAGGCTCCTCGGAGTCTAGCCAGCCGTCGTTATCGTCGTCAGTGTCGGAGAAGTCTCCAGTACCGTCACCATCGAAATCAGCGTACTCAGTGGCATCGAACGGGAAGGCGTCGTCAGTATCAGGAGTTCCGTCACCGTCATCATCTGTGTCGACCTTGTCGCACAGGCCATCGCCGTCGTAGTCATCTGGTACTGAGTCAGCATCCAGTGAATCAGATCCACAGGCAGCTTCCTCAGCGTCAGTCCAAGCATCGCCATCGTCGTTGAGGTCACCGTTGTCGCCCACTCCGTCGCCATCGGTATCGACAGTCTCGTACGGGTCGTATGGGAAGGCGTCGTCGACATCGAGCACTAGGTCGTTGTCGTCGTCGGTGTCGGCGTTGTCGCCGATTCCGTCGCCATCGAAGTCAGCCCACTCTTCTGGGTCGGTTGGGAAGGCGTCGACATCATTGTCGTAGCCATCACCATCAACGTCGCTGTCGATTGGATCACAGATGCCATCCAAGTCACTGTCAACTGGTATGTCGGTGACTTCAGTTGGGCTTGACATGCACTCAATCTCGACTACGTCAGAGTAGCCGTCATTGTCGTCGTCCTCGTCAGCGTTGTCGCCAATTCCGTCCATATCGTTGTCAGCCCACTCGCTCGCATTGTATGGGAATCTGTCGTCATTGTCGAAGTAGCCGTCGTTGTCGTCATCAGAATCGATTACGTCACAGATAGTATCGTTGTCGAAGTCTTCTGGGAAGTCCGAGCCGTCCATCGGATCGGTCAGACAGTCGACCTCGTCAGTGTTGTTCCAACCATCGTTATCCAGGTCCATATCCGAGTTGTCACCTATACCGTCGCCATCAGAGTCCGTACTCTCATTGGCGTCTTCAGGGAACGCGTCTTCGGAGTCGATAACGCCATCACCATCCGTATCTGAATCCAGTAAGTCACAGATGCCGTCAGCGTCTGTGTCCTGTGGTACGCTAGTGTTGTCGAACGGATCAGTTCCACACAGGTTCTCCATGGAGTCGTACCAGCCGTCTCCATCAGCGTCTAGTGAGAAGAACGAGATTGTGACGTTGTAGTCCTGACCCTCGTTATCTGTTAGATATCCAGCCCAGTTCCTAATTCCAATCATATTCACAGCATCACCATAGTAACCGCCCGTGGTGCTCGAGTTCCAGCAGATTGTGCTGGCCGAATAGATTGGTTGGCCGTAAGCGATGTTGCTAGTACCGGTACCGAAGATATCCATGATAATCCAGACGTTGTAACCTGCATTGTAGTACTGAGTACCCTCGTGGGTAACACAGACTTCGTAGCCGTAGTTAGCTGGTACATCGAAGGTGTACCTGTCTGTTGTGTCAACGGAACCGTGGTTCCATCCTGCGAACTCCAAGGTGTTGTTAGCAGTCCAGTTGTTGTAATCATCAACGTGGACAGCATCAGATGGACCTGCACCTGCGTCTACGCCCGAGCCGGCATCATCCTGTATGCCTCCAGCCAACTCAGAGAGAGGTCTGAACTGGAGATCCATTGTGTAGGTAATCATGGATGCGCCATAGGTGTAGATACCAAGAGTCAGCCAACCGCCCTGGGTCACCCACAGGCCGGAAATACCGGAAGTTTCTCCTGTATTGCTGTATTCTTGAGATACATAGTATGCTGGATTAGACGGATAACCGCAAGGTAGAGTCTGTATCTGGCACTTGTACATGTAAGTGTAGACGTACTGTCCATCTGCAGGCCAGCTGACGTTCATGCTCAGATACTTTCCAGGTGGAACTAGGATGTTGTAGTAGTCGCGTGGATCCCAGTTCTCATCTAACCAGGCGGTGCAGATACCAGCGGTATCGTTGGCATCTCCATTAGCGTCAATCTGTGTACTGTCGTTTAGCCACGTATTGCCGCCGGGGTTGGTGTAGATATTGTCGGAGGCATCGACACCAGTTCCACAATCGTTGTGCGGTGCACCTGGCTCATTGTCAGGAGTGATCATCGTCATGTCGATGGTGTAGTCTCCACCACCTACGTTATCGTAAATTCTGATGTAGACATCCTGTCCTCCATACGAGTAATCGACCGAACAGGTCAGGAATCCCTGTGTGGAAGTATAGGACGGTGAACCAGAGTTGTAGCAAGCCGAGTACAGATATCCAGTTGCACTTGGATAGTATATTCCTAGGTACAGCCAATTCTCTTCAGGGAAAGTCAGGTTGACCTGCATAGCGTAGTTGTTTGGAATGTAGACCTTGTAGTAGTCATACCTGTCCCAACTGTCGTGAGCCCAGCCGGTGAAAGTCTGGTTCATCGGCTGGATAACTAGTGCGTCTGTACCGTAGGTAGAGTCGCCTCCGTCCTGGCCGCTGCCAGCATCGTTAGGGCTGGAACTCTGAGACGGTTCCACTGATTGATTGTAGATCGAATACTGGACAGTATAGTTTAGTTCGAAATCCTCAGCGATGTCATATGCTCTTACCTGAATGACGACTTGTGAAGCCGAACTAAGTTGGTTATTCCAAGTATACGAGTTGTTGGTCGAGAGTGCGTGAGGGTTCCTGTAAGTCGAGGTACTGCCGTAGATGTAGGAACCAGATGAAGTGTACATGTAGAACCAAAGGTGGTTGTATCCATAGATGCTACCGCCGCCACCGTCATCGTAGTTCCAGTCCAAGCGAGCCCATGCTCCGTGGTAAGCTGGTACATCGAGCAGGTAGTAGTCGTAATCATCGAAGCCGTCACAAATCATTCCTGTAAGTGTGCCTTGCATTGCAGATGATGATACGTTTGTTGCATCAGTGGTTGAATCACCAGCATCGTCACCCGAGCCGCCATCATCCTGTGTCCAGCATGGAGGCTCTACGGACGGAGTAATCTGCATCCACAGGAGGTATCCTGCAGCGGGGTCAACGCTTCCCCAGTACCAGTACTCTACCTTGATGAAAACAGTCGTATTGGTCACTGAACCGCCCAAATCGATGAACTCGGGCTGATCATACCAAGAATACGCTAGCAGACCGGTTAAGTCAGCATTCTGGTAAATGTAGATGTCCAAATCAGCATTTGCATCCCAATCTAGTGTGATATTCGCTGCATAACCGTCTGGAATCTGCATCGCCCAGACGTCAGAAGTATCAGAAGAGCCAACATTGCCAGAGGCCTTATCCTCCGTGTTGAAAGCGTCGGCTGAAAGCAATCCTGTAAATGATCCTAAGGCTTCGGCCACAGTCAGTAATATTCCTCCGTCACCAAAGGAGTCTGTAGCGGCGAGGGTCCATGTTCCTGCACCTGAGTATGCCCCTAGGTTACCCGATGAATAACTGGAAAGAGAACCAACACCCCAAGAGTAAGAGGTCCCATTAGGTGCAGTCAGAGACACTGAGGTCTCGTATGGGCACCAATAGTCACATTCGTAGTCTAGTCCGACGGATTGGCCGGCGGCTAGAGTGAAGGTATCAGAAATCGAGGACCATGAGGTTCCGCTGGGGCTGCCAGCGCTACCCCAGTACCATCCGCCACCGATTTCAGCGATTGGTGCTCCTGTGAGAGGAGTGGTCTGATCACCAGGTCTTCCTGCATCACCAGGCCAGACGGTGATTTCCAACTGGTAATCATCGTAAGAATTCTGGTAACAGTAATAGCAACTGACGCCGACCATCATTGTATCTCCCGCTAAATCGTGGGGAACATCGGTGTAAGTCGAGTAACTGGCACTTGCCTTGTTGCAGTATCCAGTTCCGGTACTTGGGTTGCCTTCGTACATCTCCCAGTTCTCAGTAGTCATCTTGAGTTCGCCCATATGGCTGTAGTAACAGTATGCCCAAGCGCCACCGTAGGTGGAGGTGTCAGTGTAGAAGTATCCTAGCATCGAGGTAGGACCCATGTGCAGTCTGTAGGCGTATGTCTCTGCGAAAATGTAGGAACCTTGCCCCGAGTGGTTCCATGTAAGTGTCGCAGTTACACCGTATCCAGGAGGTGTATCAACGATGAAGAAATCGTTGGTAGCGTCACTTGTGCTAGAATAAGCAGTAGCAGCTGAGTGATCTCCAAAGTAGACGTTTGTCTCATTGGTTCCATCGAAGTCGAAGTCCCCCGTGAGGTTAATCGCCGTAGCATAGGTGTTACCTGCATCAGTTCCACGACAAGCATCGTGTCCTGTACAGGATCCACCATTGATGGTACCCTCCATCTTAACCGGAGTATCTCGTAACTCTGGCGGTTCAGATGGGGCATCGAGCAGCGGTACTGCGGTCATTGTAATCATTAGCAAGGCTAGACAGATTGAACGTGGGGCGTTCTCATTCATGGGTGTCACTAACGTGCATCAGGCAATGTAAGTGATATAATCATGCCGCTAGATGCTCACCTCACCCCCTAAAGGGGTGTAATACTCAAAATCTACCCTCACAGCACTCAATCAGAGAGTTAGGTCCGATAATCAAAGAGTTATCAGAAACTGAGCTAAACAATTTTCTACAAATAGTGCATTAGTTCTCTCGAATCCAACTATCGTCATCCTGACGCACCCAAACTCCACAATCTTCTCCTTCGTATCTCATAGGCTCGCTCTGTACGTAGTCACCGCCATCAGGCAGGTCCTCCCAACTATCTACACTCTCAGGTTCTGCGGCTAGATCGGATGTCAAATCCTCGAATCCGGGCGGTGGAGGTGGTCTTGTCTGCGGAGGAGGAGGTGGAGTGGGGTCGGACTCTTGCTCTGGTTCTGACTCAAGCTCTAGAGGCATCTCAGGTGGCATTGGAGGCTTTTCAGGCGGTGCAGGGGGCGTTTGAGGCGGTTCAGGAACCACTGGTGCCTCTGGTTCCGCGCTCATTGTACTGGACTCGTTATCATCCCAAACCTGCTCAGTACCATCTGAGACAATGATTGCTCCTTCTTGCTTGCGGCTCAAAGTAAATGCTACCGTGCCACCGATAGCACCCAGGATGACCAGCACGATGAGTGCGGTGAGCATTGGGTTGAGTTTCATGTGATCTACAATTGTCAATGGGTGAGCATTGTCTCCCAAACCGTCTCCATTTCGGTCTTCCCACTCATTTACATCCAATGGGAACACGTCAGCTAAGTCGGTTACTCCGTCATTGTCATCGTCTGCATCTACTACATCGCAAGAGCCGTCTCCATCCGTATCTAATGGTACAGAAGAGGCTGACAGCGGCAATGTCTGGCAAATTGTTTCCACAGCATCGGGCCAACCATCATCGTCATCGTCGGGGTCGGTATTGTCACCTATTCCATCTCCGTCTGTGTCAATCGACTCGCTGGAATCGTATGGGAAATCATCGTCAATGTCAGGAGTCATGTCATTGTCGTCATCTGGGTCAAGAGGATCACAGATTCTGTCTCCATCGTAGTCGTCTGGTATGGAATTTGCATCGCGAGGATCGGAGCCGCAGTTGGGCTCCTCAAGGTCTGACCAACTGTCACCATCATCGTCCGTATCAGCGTTATCACCAATCCCGTCCAGGTCCAAGTCCTCCCACTCTGTGGCATCGAACTGGAACATATCGAGAGTATCTTCTACTCCGTCTCCGTCGTCATCCGGATCAACCCTGTCACAGATGTGGTCTGAATCGAAGTCAACGGGCACCGAGAACGAAGAGAATGGATCAGTTTGGCAGTCTGCCTCATCGCTGTCCGACCAGCCGTCATTATCGTCGTCTAGGTCGCCATTATCTCCGACTCCGTCAGCATCATTGTCATCCCACTCTGTAGGGTCTAGAGGGAATGCATCAGAGGTATCGATTACGAAATCTCCGTCATCGTCTTGGTCCTGATTATTTCCGAAACCGTCACCATCAGTATCTACCCACTCATTTGCATCCAGAGGGAAGGCATCGTTGATGTCTGCGAAACCATCGTTATCATCGTCTCCATCGACAGCATTGCACGAGCCATCCTGGTCAGTATCGAGTGGTATCGAGGTTGGATCTAGAGGATCTGAACCACAAGTTCCCTCAGTAGCATCGGTGAAGCCGTCTCCATCGTCATCCAAGTCGGCATTGTCACCAGTTCCATCGCCATCGGTATCCATCCATTCCTCATCGTCGAGTGGGAATGCATCAGAAGCGTCTGCATAGCCGTCGTCATCGTCGTCAGTATCGACTACGTCGCAAGTGCCATCTGAATCGGTATCTAGAGGCACGCTATTGTAGTCCAATGGGTCGGTTCCGCACTGATATTCATCGGAATCTGACCAACCGTCATTGTCGTCGTCATCGTCCGAATTATCGCCGATTCCGTCACTATCTGTATCTTCCCATTCAGTGTTGTCGAGAGGGAATGAATCGTTGGCATCATCATAGCCGTCATCATCATCATCATCATCCAAGACATCACAGATACCATCCGCATCGGTGTCCTGAGGTACACTCGAAGCATCATCTGGGTCTGAACCGCATGCGACCTCATCCTCGTCATAGAATCCATCACCATCCGCATCAAGTGTGAAAATCCAAATGGTCATATTGTATTCACCTTCACCAGAAGCAGCGTAAATCTCGATGATGACACTATCACCTCCGACGTAGTATCCTGAGCCATTGGTAGTTACTGTCTCTGGACTGGAAAACCAAGAGGAAGATGAATCGATGATATTGATCTGCATATCAGCCATCGCTATATCGAAGTTAACTTCTGAGGTATCAAAGTAGACCGATACAGCTATTCCGTGGTCTACTGGGATTGCTGTAGAGTATTCGTCTACGACATCTCCGTTAGATGATGCCCATCCGGTGAAGTCATTCTGACCGACGTAAGTCACGATATTTGTCGGATTGTTGTAGTCATCAGATGCATCATCTCCAGTTCCTGCATCGTTCTGATTGTAAATGGGAGATGAAGAGATGTTATCGAAAGTCAAAGTGAGTGTGTAGTTGTCACTTCCCGACCATGCACGTACGAGCAGTGTGACGTTCGTACCTCCAATAGCTGAGTTACCACTGCTTACATTCTCCGGGTTGTCGTAGTAGCTGTAATCAATGTATGATCCGTTCTCATCGAACAAGTGTAGGTCAAGATCAACGCTTGATGTGTTCCATGATAGGCTCGCATTAATTGAATGGAACATCGGCATCGATATTCCGTACCAGTCATACTCATCGGCTGAGTTGTCAACATAGCCGTAGTATGTTGCATTCGTCGGGTTGAGAGATGTGGGCGTAGATTGGACATCTGATGCGTCACCGCCGGTGTTGGCGTCATTCTGAGAAGATCCCCCTCCTCCGCCTCCCGAGGACGTGGAGAATATCCAAATCTGCAGGGTGTACTGTCCCGAACCTGTCCATTGGTCCACTCTAATGTACACCGTGGTTCCACCCACGCTGGTGCTGTTGGAGGAGACGCTGTCGTAGCTAGAAGTCGAATAGCTGGAATCTATGGTACTTCCCGAGGAACTGTACAACATTAGATCGAAGTCGGATCCTGAGGGAGAGGTCAGTCCAACCGCTATACCGGTGTTGTTGGACATGTTGACAGCATAGTAGTCGTCTGTATCATTGCCAGATGTAAGGTTCCCGTAGTATGTGGCATTGGAGGCCGGTAGCCAAACAGCTGTTGACGTAGAACCTCCGGCATCTCCTCCAGATCCAGCGTCGTTCGCCAGAACGATTCCAGACAAGCAAGATACTAGGATCAGGGCGGTTATCGTAGATGCAGCGCGGCGGCTGGTCATGCCCCTAGGGGCATGCGTGTATGCTTGAACTTTGGCACGACTCGTTAGTGTGGAAAATGCACCTTTTCAGTATACCAATTAGTCAGTAATTATAGAATCCTTGGCCACTCTTTCTGCCCAATTTTCCTTGCTCCACCATCTTAATCAAAAGTGGTGCAGGAGCATACTTGTCGTCACCCAGTCCCTCGTGTAAGACATTCATGATGTGAAGTACGGTGTCTAAGCCAATCAAGTCTGCTAGGGCGAGTGGTCCTATCGGGTGATTCATCCCCAGTTTCATTATGCCATCTATCGCTTCTGGTTCGGCCACTCCCTCCTGAAGAGTTAGTATCGCCTCATTTAGCATCGGACAAAGAATTCTGTTGCTGACAAAGCCCGGAGAATCATTGCACGAAAGCGCAGTCTTGCCCATATTTTCTGCAGCCTCTACAACAGCGGCATTGACATCATCGGAAGTTTGCGAACCGTTGATGATCTCGACTAATTTCATTATCGGTACTGGATTCATGAAATGCATCCCGATGACCCTGTCTGGTCTGTTTGTTGCGGCAGCAATCTCGTCAATACTGATACTTGATGTGTTACTCGCTAGTATTGCATCATCCTTGCAAATTCTATCTAGCTCAGAGAAGGTGGAGAACTTGAGGTCTGGAATCTCTGGAATTGCTTCTATGACCAAATCGCAATCAGATGCTGCCTCCTTACTTGTGGATGTACTCACACGCGCGAGAGCAGCATCTGCGTCATCCTGACTCATTCTATCTTTGGACACGAGCTTGGACAGAGAAATTTCTATTGACGATATTCCTTGATCCACATAGGACTGTTCAATGTCAATCATCATCACCTCATAGCCAGCGCAGGCTGCTACCTGTGCAATGCCATTTCCCATCTGTCCGGCCCCTAGGATGGCTATGCTATGGATTGCCATACATCTTCGAAAAGGAGTAAGGGCATGAGCCTTACTCCGTCGACTCGTCATCGTCCTGAGTGTTACTCACAGCTGTTTCGAATTCTGACATTATCTCATCAATATCGGGGCCATGTTTGAGCAGTCTGTCTTTTCTGGCCCTGCGTTTCCGCAATGCCAGTGTAGGTACTACGACGAGCAGGATTAGAATCAGTCCTGCTAGCGAGAACCACCAAAGCATCGGTCCGGAGGCTCTGGCATCATCCAGAGCCCAATCAATCCACTCCTGCTCTAGAACCTCGATTGAGGCTGTGTTCTCATTGTTCGCTCCATCTGATGAGAGTGCGTTGATGATATGGACACCGGGAACCTCTGGGATTCCGATTACGATTTCGAACAGACCACTGTCTTCGCAGATAAAGTCCACCGAATCCGTATCAGACCACACCATCACAGAAGCTCCTCTCTCGCATGTACCCGTGACTACTCTTTGAGTCTCTAGAGGAGAGGTTCTGTTCGCCTTCTCCTCTAATGTCAAAGTCGGAGGAATGGTGTCACGAACTATCGAAAGAGTGTAGTTGTCGTAGTGATCAAGTGCCTCGATTTCAATCAGGAATTGATTGTCTCCCTCTACTAATTCGAGAGATAGAGTAACTACTGCGGCGCCTGGCTCAATGAGACTTCTCTGATCTGAGTCGGTTCTACTCCACCAAATCTCCTGATCCGGGCCTCGCTGCAGTATCGCCTCAACCACATCGATTGCCATCAGTCCTCCATCCCAGTCCGCTGAAACATGAGTTGCGTAAATCGAAGGGTCCAGCATTATCTCTCGACATTCTCTGAACCTGTTATCGTTTACTTGTGGCTCGGTTCCGTCCACTGCTTCCATACATACTGTGTGCATGCCTGTGTGATTGAGTTCAAACAGAGCACCACCCGTGACACCCATGCGCTCACTAATTGTCACCCCATCTATTGTGAATATGGCATGAACTTCTTCGGTCGCGAGCCAAGAAAGACCTTGTCTGTGGTCAAAGAATGAGTTTTCTGTCCCCGGGTTGATTGACCACTCAACAACCGGAGCAGTGGTGTCCAGTGAGAACGGCCAAGTCTCGATTACTGAGTTATTGGCCCAGTCTGTCAACTCCAGACTCATCACATAATCTCCATCTGGAAGTTGTGATGTGTCGATGCTGTACTGTGCTGAACGAGTGGAGTTGCCGGGGTCGTCTTCTATTCTGGGTTGGGGAATCATCTGGGATGTTTCGCATTCGACCAGTTCATGCGTAGAATGTAGAGCAGATAGTCTGAAGCACCATTCTTGGATGTCCACCGGGATAAATGCAGTCATCGTGCCCAGAGTCAAATTGACCGGATTTGCAATACTATCTGAGTCGTAGTGGAAACCTGCTTGGTCTGTGACATCGACCAAGCTTGCAGATGGTGTTGTAGGGTCGAATACTACTGAGAATTCTCTCGTGAACGAGTTCCCTGCAGGGTCGGTTACTACAATGTCGAAGACGCTGCTTCCGTGTATATAGTAGAAAGTTGAGTCTTGATTCTGCCTCGCCTCCGCCTCAGTGAGTTGGATAGTCACCTCTGCATTTCCATTCTCATCTAACTCTACAGGATTACCTGAATGGGTCACGCTGGCATCGGGCTCGGAGTGCAGCGTGTATGTCAGACTCTGCTGGTTGGTTATCCATGGTATGTCTGAGAGTACTAAGGGAGGCGCTGTGACATCATAGGACACTGCAAGGTGAGCGGTGGCCGAGCGATTCGCACGATCGGTCAGAGTTGCTGTGTAACGGTGCCACTGCTCGACCTCTGGCAATGTTGCGTTAATCCAGACTTCTCTGAAACTGACGTTTTCGGGAATTGCGAAGTGATTACCACTGTTCCAAATCTCAGTCAAATTGTGATGCGAGAGTTCGGTGTCGAGTGCCTCTACAGAGTCGGCTTCGGGTATGGTGGTCAGATTGTCTGCGGAAATCCAATTTAGGTCATCAAGTCTGAATCCAATACCGGTATCCAAAGCGTGAATACGTATCGGAATTACAGAATTGGCCTCGGTCATATTCTCAGGCACTACGAAGGAAATCTCAGGATCTAATTCTGCTAATTCGTAAGTATATGGCAGGCGGAGACTGATTCCACCCTCGACCACAACTTCAACATGGCCTGTCCAGACTCCCGCGTGGGCTGGGCGCTCATAAGCCAGATTCACTTGGAAAGCAGATGCCGGAACCTCTCCTGCTAGAGTCTCACTTCCGTTTGGCCAAAGAGACGCAATTTCACCGGGCGTCATTGTGAAATTGTCTGTAATAATCAGCTGATCGCCACCGATGACATCGATATCAATCCAGAATTGTACAGTGCCACTTGGAACCGACCAACCGTGAACGGCGACGGCGTAATAACCGTCCTCAGGAGAAGTGATTCTGATACTCTCGGATGATGAGGATGACCATGAGCGTGCGACTTCCTCGTTCGAGGAAAAGGTGCCGTCGCCGTTGGCATCTCTGAACAGATAGAGGTCTAGGTCGGCATCGTCATGAGAATTCATCCTGATGTCAATCTCAGTTGAGTTTTCGATAGTCATGTTGTGCCACCAAGATGCAGTCATCTTGTCTCCAGACACATCTTGGAAACCAGTCTCATTGTCGAAGTATGCAGGTTGGCTCCAGCCGTAAGAAGATACGGAGTCGATAGCTAGCGGAATTGTAGAAACCACATGTACTGCATCAACACCACTGCCTTCAGACCAGTCAGTGACGAGTTTCTGGAAGCCTGATTCCTCTGCTGCAAGATATCCAACAGAGACATTTAGCGGATTGTCATTAGTCGAGACTCCATGGAGTGCTGTGTGTAGAACCAATTGATGTACTCCCTGGTCGGCAGGCACTGCGAACATCTCACGAGAGGTACCTGTGAAAGTGCCCCAATTGTGAGAGCCGCTTCCTGCGTGGTTGTTGGTTGAGCGTGACTCGATAGAGAAAGTTGAGTCTCCATATGAATCAGAGTCATCTTCAGCATATCCATGTGGAGTCTCTGACAGCCAGAGAACATCGATGTCGGTGTACGGATTGTTATCCCAATCGACATCAAGAATCGCAGTACCTCCTGTATCCCATTCCTCGGGCCACTCCACCGATAGGAATCTCCAGTCTCCACTCTCAGCCCTCCAGTTCCATCGTGTGGCACCGCTAATCCAAGACTCATCATACAGTGTCTGGTTAGTGACATTACCATCCAATGGTTTGGCTTCTAGTGAGAATGGCCCTATCCAAGGTACATTGGTGACTACAGGTAATGTCCAGTTCCTCTGAGGAATTGTTGTTGTTAGGTTTCCATCTTGGTCGATCTCAAACGATTCAATCAGCACTCCGTGCTGATGTAGCCCGGGCTCGGCGGCAGATGGAACTGCCACTGTCATCTGCGTGGTTGTGGATCCGTTCGCAGGAATCACAGCAGTAGATGGCATCGTAATCCAATCGTGACCAGTGCTGCCGAAGGCTGTCCAGTCTACTTCGATTCTCACTGGATCGTCAGAGAGCTGTCCGTTGTAGTTCCATACACCTAGGAATAGGCCGTCTCTGGCATCTTCAAATGGCAACCCTACTCTAACTTCAGCATTGGGCCCATTACTCCACCAGTAGGTCACCTCCTCGAGCTCATTCGACTCAGTCCAATCCTCAGAGTCTACCATCGAATCATTGTCAAAGTCCTCGACGTAGGTTCCATCTTCGTCTTCATCGGTCCATCGGTAAATCTGCAGAAACACGCGCTCCTCGGAGCCCCTGTCCTGATTGCCATCGAATGCAGAGTACTCAATGGTCGCCCTAGCTCTGAGTTGTACCGTGTCCACGGGTAGTTTGTACTCGGTTCCATTGGAGATGTGGAGTGGAATCAACAAGTCGGGCCTATCTCCTTGATGGCCGTCCCATGAGTCGTTGACTCCTCCTTCGCTTCCATTACCGAGACTTTCCCACACGTGAACAGTGTGTTCTAGTGGAGTAAATTCCGTAGGAGTGAACCTGAGCATTACGTCTGTTTCTCCGTAATTTTCGAACTCAAGATCGACGTTTTGAGATTCACCTGGACGCATTAGGTTGATGTTCGCTTCTCTGTGCTTTCCCTGGAATGTTCCACTGTTCCATTGGGCTGGGCTTGCCCACCAAGTTCCATTGGCTCCATCGAGAGTAGCCGTAGCGCGCGAGGCGTTGAACCAGCCCCCTCCTTGAACGAACGGTTCGTAGCCTCTATCATCAGAAGTAGACAGGACGAAGTCTCTGAACTCCTGTGAGCCGGGATAGTCTCCGAGGTTTTCCTGCCATGCTTCAGCCACCAGTGCCATCAGACCGGCAGCAATAGGCGTAGCAAGGCTAGTTCCTCCCCAAGAGCTCCAAGCTGAGTTCGCGTTGTCCCTAGAATTGAGAGGGAGGTCTCCTGTAGCGGACCATCCTACAGAGACGATGTCAGGATCCATCCTTCCTACCACATTTGGACCACGATTGGACCACGGTGCGTTCTGACCCCATGAATCGCTGGATCGGCTGCTAAATGCGCCTACGGAAAAGATCCCATGCGCCGCTCCTGGAACCTTGGCTGTACCGAAGCCGTGGCCGCCGTTACCGATGGCAACCGAGTACGACGCGTTGTCATTGTATACACGGGTCAACCAGTCTAAGTATAGTGAATAACCATCGGCTCCGGCCTCGTCAATTGAAGAATATCCAAACGAGAATGAGCCTATGTGGGGCTGGTCTCCTTGTGTGATGGTTACTCCATCATATCCCTCAGCTATGAATCTCCAGCCATCTAATGAGTGTCCACCAGAGTAATGGTTTCCAATAGAAGAAATGGTGGCGTTGGGTGCCATCCCCAGAACCTTGCCGTCACTAACAACACCTTGAGCTGCGACAGCACTGGCGCACAATGTCCCGTGACTACCTGACTCAAGCATGAATAGTGTCAAGTTACCCGCACCGGGAATCCTGTTGTTGTAGCCGTGTCTGGGAGCGTACGTTTCAGAATAGGGTACGCCGTTGGTTCCATCTGCCACCCAATAGACGAGGCCTCCTGAAATGTCCCACAACCCGTCTCCGTCAGTATCTAGCCCAGCAGTCTCCTCTCCTGGCCTCATCGGGACATCATTGTGGAACTGGCCGTCTCGGTTAATGTCCGGATAGACTGTCTCATACAAGCCGGACACTCTATCATCAACAACTAGGAGGGGGACATCCCCTCCTGCCTTGTTGCGAAGAGTTGAGTCAGGGTGTTCTCCGAGGTGGTACTCTCCGGAAAGAGATGCGTTCACACCGGTGATGTTGTAGCCTGAAAAATCGAGCACTCCGTCAGTGTTGTTGTCGTAGTCGATTGTCGAAGTGTCGGCATACCAAGTAGATCGTGAGGGGTATGCATCGCCGTTCACCAGCCAATAGTACATGCTGTTATGATCAAACATCAAAGGCCAGCCATAGTAAGGTGACTTTTGATCGGTTACTCTAGCTTGAGTTCCATTAAGGTCAGGGTGAGCGAAGTCGACTCCCGTATCTGCAACGGCTACAACCATTCCCTCTCCTGTGTAGCCCCTCTCCCATGCGTCAATTGCTCCATGAATTTCTCCACTTCTCACAGATTCGGGCTGTATTTCTGGAGGTTTAGCAAACGGAGTCGTATCATAGGGCTCAGGAGAATTCTGTGCATCCAATATGGCAATGACTCCCGGGACTCCAGAGAGTTTGTGGAAAATCTCGGAGTCCACCCAAAAGGTCCTGTGATTGACTCCTTCTGCAGGGTCGAGAGCAATCAGTGACTCACCTGAATTGGCAGGTTTCTGCTGCTCAATAACGCCATGGTCGTACTGCCATTGATTGAGAACTGTTAGTGAGCGAGTAATTACGGTCACCCTCACAGTTTCGGAATTCAATCCTATACGCTCGAAAAGGCTCGACTCTATCCAAGGAGAGCTTAGAGTTTCGATTACTTGCTCAGATAGTGAGTCTACTGGAACATTATCAGAATTGTTTGGTGCATCGGTTTGTGGGTTGGCTCCGGCTATCAAAGCTGAAGCAGAGGAGGTCAGCATCAGGATTGTCAACATGAATGCCCATCGCTGACGCATGTAGCAAAGGGCACTCAGAGAACCTTTGATGCTGTCGCTTGCCTGTCCAGTCAATTCAATAGCACATGAACCCCGCCATAGGCTCGGAGTCCCGTGGTGTAGTGGTCCATCATACCGGGTTTTGGTCCCGGTGACGGAGGTTCGAATCCTCCCGGGACTACCACTAATTATCTATTGTTGCAGAATCATCCGAGAGATCGCGGGTGATGTTCTTCTGGTGACTCTCAAGAGTGCCTCCACCAATCTCCAGTAGTTTGGCATCACGCCAAAGCCTCTCGACAGTGTACTCGCCCACGTAACCGTATCCGCCCATTACTTGGATTGCTCTGTCTGCGATGTTCTTGGCAGCAGTTGTTCCGAATAGTTTGACCCCGTCCGAATCTAGTCTGTTGCCTGACATCGATAAATCGGTAGCGCGTGCGGTATCGTAGACGTATGCGCGCATTGCCCTGTAATCTGCCCATGATTCTCCAATGTGCCTCTGTATCTGACCGAAGTCGCGAATCTTTCTGCCGAAGGCCTCTCTCTCACTCGCGTACTGATTCATGGCAGCAAGACATCGTCTAGCGATACCTACACCCATTGCAGCTAGACCTATTCTCTCGAGTTCGAGATTTCTCATCATGTGAATCATTGACTCACCAGGTCCTCCAACTACATTCTCAGCTGGGACCACGCAGTCATCGAACACCAATTCAGCAGTGTTACTGGCCCTCATTCCAAGTTTGTCATCGATCTTCTGGCCTACAGAGTAACCCGGCATGCCCTTCTCAACAATGAAGGTAGTAACTTCTGCCCTGCCTTTCGAATCGGTCCCGGTCCTTGCATATAGCCAAACAATATCTGCAGGAGTACCCTCCTCATCGACTGCACCGTTGGTAATCCACATCTTTCTACCGTTGATTGTCCAAGAGCCGTTGTCATTCTCGGACGCAGTAGTCTGCATCCCAAGGACGTCTGTCCCGTACCCTGGCTCACTCATCGCCATGCATCCTATCCACTCACCACTGCACAGTTTAGGTAGGATTCTGTTCTTCTGCTCATCACTGCCGTTGTGGGCGAGATTGTTTGCTAGCAGCTGGTCATGGGCAAGATAAGCAAGACAGAGTCCGGGGTCTGAGTACGATAACTCCTCATTGATTATTGCAACCGCAGTTGCATCCATTCCGGCACCCCCATACTCTGGAGGCACGGAGATTCCGAGGATACCCTGTTCCCCTAGCTTCCTGAACAAAGGTGCGTTGAATCTCTCGTTTCTGTCATGCTCGAGGGCTTGTGGTTCGACTTCATCGGCAACGAAGTCGCGTACCATCTGTCTTAGCATCGCATGCTCTTCTGTGGGGTTGGCGAGATCCAAGTCGCGCCAATCCTCCATGAGGGGGCCCAGAGCACGCCTTCGTATGAGTGATTCGTAGAACACGCCTACGGCGTGACTCTTCTGCTATCTCTCGGGAATGGAATTGCCTCTCGTATGTGTTCGGCCCCAGCGAGCCATGTACACACTCTATCGACTCCGAGTCCGAAACCCCCGTGAGGAACTCCTCCATAGCGTCGCACATCGATGTAGAATTCATATGCTTCCATTGGAGCATTCTCCTCCTTCATTCTCTCCAAAATCTCACTCTCAGACCAAGTCCTCTCGCCGCCTCCAATGATTTCACCGTAGCCCTCGGGTGCCAACAAGTCGTGACACAGTACATACTTCGGATCATCAGGATCGGGGCGATGGTAGAAAGGCTTGGCGACTCGAGGATAATGAGTCAGGAAATGAGGGACTTCGAAATCGGCAGTCAGAATCTTCTCCTTAGAGTAGTCCAAGTCCTGCCCCCACTCCACTTCAACACCCTTGCCTTGAAGGATTTCGATTGCCTCATCATAACGTATCCTCGGATATTCGCTGTCTGCATAACGGGCTACTAGATCTAGGTCTCGCTCGAGGCTTGTGAGTTCATCCGATCTCTCGTCAAGCAATGTCCTAGCGATATGTCTCACCACTCCTTCACCGTGTTCCATGACCTCAGAGTTGGAAGCCCATGCTATTTCCATCTCAGCGTGCCAGAATTCAGTTAGGTGTCTTCGAGTCCGACTCTTTTCAGCCCTGAATGAAGGGGCCATTGTGTACAGGCGCTCGAGAGCAGGCATCGCCGCCTCTGCATATAGTTGCCAAGACTGAGTCAAGTATGCCTTGCGTCCGAAGTAAGGGACTTCAAACAGTGTAGAGCCTCCTTCTACTGCTCCGGCAACGAAGTTTGGTGCTTGATACTCAATGAAATCACGGTCACGGAAGTACGAGTGAATCGCACCAAAGACTGTTGAACGTAGTTTCAGCATTGTTGTCATCCTGCCTGTGCGTAAGTACAAATGACGGTGGTCGAGAAGGAACTCGGTTTCCCCCCCATCCGACTCAGTCATTGCTGATTCTGTGATTGGGAATGGCCTGTCAGGATTGACCGGTCCAATGACTTCCCCCGAAGTGACTTGAATCTCATGCCCGTGCTCCCTGTCAGTTGAGTTGACTTTGCCTCGTATGATTACGCTTGATTCTATCAGAGCATTTCTCAGAGAATCAAAGCTATCTTCCCCTACTACATCTCTCTTGATGACGCACTGGACTGTGCCCGTGGAGTCACGCAGGACCATGAACCAGATTTTGTTCGAGCCTCTGGTTCGATGTACCCAGCCTTTCAGTTCGACTTCGGAGTCGTCATGAGACCCTGAGTTGACGTCGCCTATCCAGTACTCCTTGCTCATGACCTTCCTTTCTGCGTGAAGGGCGGGCGGTATAGGTTGCTCGGTTGAGCGAGTCGTGATGGCGGGTCTGACGGGATTCGAACCCGCGACCGACGGGTTAAGAGCCCGTCGCTCTACCTGACTAAGCTACAGACCCGGCACGGCCAATTGACGTCCCTCTATAACCGCGACGGAAATTATTCAATCCAATCTACCGCCTTGTTTGAGCAAAGTGGAGACTCCGGAAGGAGTGGCCATGACTACTGCATCGCACATGTCTACGAACAAGCCCACCTCAACCACACCATCTATCGATCTGATTTTCGCCTCCAGCGAGGCAGGGTCAGAGATAGTGGGGCCGAATCTGCAATCTAGGATGTATCCGTCATTATCGGTGATATAGGGAGGTTCGCCTCCTCTGAGGTTGATTTCTCCAGGGCAAATCTCCTGTAATTGCACTACCACATTCTGCCAGTCATCCTTTGTAACCTCGAGTGGTAAGTCGAACATCCCTAGAGTCTCTACTTGTTTACGGTCATCGGCTACCACAACCATAGCTGCTGATTCACCTGCTACTCTCTTCTCGCGTGTGAGTGCGCCTCCTCCTCCCTTGATGAGTTGGAAATCGGGGTCAAACTCGTCGGCCCCATCGATTGTGATGTCGAGCGGGGCTGCTTCTTCCAATGAGGACAGAGGGATACCCAGGCTCTCAGCAAGTTCTCTCGTGGCCTCGCTAGTAGGGACTCCAATCAAATTGAATCCTTCTTCTGAGATCATTCGGCCAATCTCGATTACTGTGTACTTGACTGTAGAGCCTGTTCCTAAGCCAATTCTCATTCCATCACGCAAGAACGAGCAGGCGGCTATCCCTGCCTCGCACTTCAGTTCCTCGACCCTGTCCACGCCTCCGCGGTGTGATAGAATGTGAATGATGCTTTCCAATTTACAGTCTTGCAAAGGGCATTGTTTGGAGACCGTGGGGTTCATGTTGGTGTGCCTTGCCGTCAATTTGAGGGAGCAGGAGGGTCGCTGACAGTGTACGACACTGAGGAAAGTCCCCT
>CAYYAH010000011.1:7257-20234 GCA_964470075.1 uncultured Candidatus Poseidoniales archaeon | reverse complement strand
CAGCCCGACCGGGGACGCTGGATGCCTTGGGATAGCGGGGCGGAGAAGATCGGTGTTCTTTCACCTCTGGTGACGAGCGTCCACCGAGGACGTGCCCACTAAATTTACTAGTGGTTTTCACCTAGAAGAATACGTACAGTTTCTTGAGTTATTCCAAATAGGTTATTTCTCGAGCACCTCATCAGTAATTCTTCCCAACCAGAATGTTGCTGAAGAGCAACATTTGCAAATTTTCTTGCTTCTTCTTCATTACCAGAATTTGCTAATTCCAAACCCATCCAAAATGCAATCTCAGGAAATCTACTTACTTCCGAAAAATGCATATCCAATTCCAATTCATCGTTTAGGAGTTTGGAGTATATGGAATGAATGTCTAACAGCCGACTTAATTCCACTAGTGGCTCTGGATGATCATCTATGCTGACATCTACAACTGTTTCTTCCCACGGTTTTTCCATTTTCTCTGGACAAACGACTAGGATTCTTCCTGATTGCTTCCCACGTAAATCCCCACCTGCTTCTTGTCCAGCAACCATTGCAGAAAGCATCCTTCTGGCTAAATTTCCTTTTGTTTTTACAAATGCGTTTGCCATTTCTTGAGGGACATCATCACTCCACATTAGGTTAGCTTGGCATGAGAAACCATCACCGATTACGTGTCCAGCTGCTGGAACAGTCTGAGAACCCGTGTGTGCAGCGGCACTTCCCGAGGAGTCAACCATCGCAATCTGACGAATCTCCGGGTTTTCGTCTTCATTCAAACGCTGTTGTAGGGCTTCGATGGCGGAGAACCCATCCTCCATCAATTCAAGTCCCAGTGGCCCATGATCTATCAATGCCAATGCTTGGCTAACTACAGCTCCGACTCCAGCCTTTGCCCAGCATGCATTTCCGGATGCGAAGAAGTGGGATTGAATTGCAACTCCGTATTGGCCTGTTGCCGAACATTTGGCTACAATGGAATATGTCATAATATGCCTCTAGAGTGAAGATGCTCTTATGCCACCCATTTGACAAACAATAGCAAAATGTTCTGACGACACTGGTTGTACTGAGAGTCGTTGTCCCCGTTGAAGTAAAGGCATCCCTTCAAGCCCAGCATTCTCTCTCATCTCTCCTAGTGATACAACCTCTGTTAAGCCCTGTAAAGCTTCAATGTCGACCATCATCCATCTTGGATTATCCGGCGAAGACTTAGGATCAAAATAGTTCGATTTTGGGTCTAGAGCAGTGAAGTCCGGGTACGCTTCCCGACAAACTCTAGCTACTCCTGCTACATGTGGCGGTTTGCAATTCGAATGGTAGAATAGAACTAGATCTCCAATTTTCATATCATCTCGCATGATATTTCTAGCCTGATAGTTTCTTACTCCATCCCAATGTGTTTCTCCGTCTTCTATCAATTGTTCCCAGGGGTAAACATGCGGCTCACTCTTCATTAACCAGAACGCCATTGTCACACGATGCACACAGATGGTGCATAATGTATCTCACCATGCATCATCAGATGAACCCAAGAGCAGAGTTGCATCGATCGCATCAGCTTCATCTCTCGCCACGGCCCTTCTCAGTCCAGCAGTTTTTACCATAGTCTCAACTCCTCCAGTTAAGCTAATATTCGCTTTAATCAGTAGCGAAAATACAGCAGGGAGAAGTAGTAATGCAGAGAGAGCTGCTACAATCAGGAGAATAATGACCACAGTGACGAATGGCTTAATCGCTGCAATTGGAATATAGTAGGCTGAGAGCAAACCGAATGCGGTGACTGTCACTGCTTCGAATAGACTCATACCGGTACTTGCACAAGCGACACTAACTGCTTCTAAAGTCCCTCCTTGTTGCTTAACCCGATTTGCTATGTGGATTGAGAAATCAATGCCGACTCCGACTAGAATAGACCCAACCATCACGGTAACTAAGGAAAGTGGTACTCCCAAGGAATCCATCGCTAACCATTGCATAGCTACTGTGAACCCGACGGGCACCGTAGTCAATAGCGCGAAACGAAGATCTCTGAAGACTAGTCCCAATGCTAGTATGGTGGCCAAAAGTGCAAATCCTAGAGAGGTCCATTGTGAATCAACAATTAGGCTGTTAACAGCGATAGTCACCGAAGCCACACCGACTAGGTCCGAGGCCTTTACACCCTCAGTAACATCTACCCAGTGATTTACTTCATTGGTTGCCTTTTCGGTATTTTTGACATCCATGAAAGGCATATCGATGTATATCAGACTGCGATCGTAGTCAGAGGAGATGAACAACTCTCTCATCTCGGTAGTCATGCTGTTATAGAAGATGTAAATCAGGAAATTATGGGCCTGATCATCAAAAGTTGGTGATTGTTCTAAGAACCCTAACGTTTCCCAAAATGATCCGTTACCAGCAACTTGACGACCAAAAATAAAGCCGAGTAGTTCCTTAATTTGAGGGGGCAAAGGCCACTCTTCTAGAATGTCTACAATTGGTTGTCCGGAAACATTTACACCTACAGCAATGGCTTTCATCAAGAATACTATCGAGACTGCAGTAGTCTGATTCACACGGTTGCAATTCTGTTCTAATGCTTCGATTCCTTTCAGACTGTCATAGGGATCATTCACTGTAATTTCTAGTAGAGAAGGGTCAGCAGAGAGTTTAGCATCATCAATGAGTAAGAATCCAGGTTGACCGGCTTCGAATTCATTAGAATAATCATTCATCTTTTCAACTGCCATCACCGATTTACCATCAGCTCCTTCCGAAGGCGCCATCTCAAGGAGGTCGATGTTCTCCTCGACATTCTGCCTAGAGAAACCTGCTGAAATCACCATAGCAACAATGAATACTGCCAGAGCTACCTTAGTCCACTTGATAGGAACACTCACAGCACTAACGAATAACTTTGGAGGTGGATGGGAGGGTTTCTTCAAGTCTAATATCATGGTCAGATTAGGCACCATTATCATGGTCATGATGTAAACTACAACGATACCACCTGCTAATGCATACCCCACAGTTTTAATCGGTGCCATGGGAGTGAAAGTTAGTGAGTAGAATCCAATAATAGTAGTAATTGCTGAAAGTAACACAGCTTTCCCCGTCGAGTTGAGTGCAATCTCCATCTTCTCTCTAGGAGTTCCCTTAGCTTCGGCATACCGATTAGTGATATGTAACCCATAAGAGACTCCTAAGGCAAGCACAATCGGTCCGACAATAATCACAGTCATTGTGACTTCATAGTCTGTGAATCCGATGATTCCCAATGTAATCCAAACAGAACACAGAGTAGGAAGGCCAGAGATAATCACTACCTTGAGGCCTTGAAGCCATCGTATTCGTCCAGTCTGCAATAGATCGCAGTGGAATAAGAACAGCCCAAGTGCAACGAAGAATCCACCAATAGGGAAAACCTTCCAGAATAGTTTGAATGATTCTTCAGTAACTGCATTGGTAATCGGAACGGGACCGGTTAAAGTCATTGTCAGATTCTTATTTTCCCAACCGTTTTGTAGGGCCAGGGCATCTATTGCTCCTTGAGTATCTAAGATTAATTCTGATACTTCGATATCATCAATTCCATCACCGTTTCTGTCCGATTCAATTCCAATGATGATTACGGCCCGATTCCAGCCGTGCCCCGAAGTCTCTACCTCAGCTACTCCATCCCCATCATTATCTCGGCCAACATCACGAACTAATTTGTCAAGTGCATTCTGAGGCATCTCATTCAGAATTTGATTGACGCGTTGCTGATCGGGAATACTATAACTCCCGATGATATCTTCTTGTTGGTCAATCGTATCGTTGAAGTCATCAGTTAAGTCTCCATTTCCGGTGCCTTCTGCGAGTGCTGCAAAGGTTGCTTTGAGGACCCTACCAGCACTAGAATTGACTTCTTTAATCACTGTAGAAACTGAAAGCAGATAGATGATATTGTCCTCAGTACCCCGATCGTTTCTGGCGTAGTTCAATTCTTGCTCGATGGCATCAATCTCTTCTAGAATCTCCACTGAAGTAACATTTACACTTTCGGACTCGACATAGATTACCATAACGTTGGTAGTCCAATCCTCTTCGACACTGGCCAATAATTGTGTGACATCATTGCCTTCGGGTAGGTAAACCTCAAGGTCGCCATTGACGTTCAAGGCCGCCTCTTCTTGACAATAATCCGGGTTGTCAAAACCATCTCTGCAATCTAGAATCCCAGAATGAAGAGTGAAGAACCCGGTAACAATTAGGCACAAAGCTACAGTAATCGCAGGGGCACGCGTTAGCAATCTAGTTCCTGATGTGTTTGCTAAATTCCTTCGAATAGCGTTAGGAATCCTCTTCAAAGAGCCAGTAATTGATTGAGCATCCATACTCTCTATGGTCGCTTTGCTACTGTCAATCCTAGAAGTAATACCCTCTCGAACTCTTTCAATTCTGCTGCCACGAGAATCACCTCGGGTATCGTCTCCTTCCATATCTCGATGCTCCGTGCTAACAGAGGGAACTTCAACCCCACGCAACTAAGATTTCACAGGATAGCGATTCTGACCTGCAATAATTTGCGGGAATGGTCAAGAATGGGCCGTGTCACGGAAGACCGCGAGAGTGATTCGGTGGGCGGACCTAGCATACCTGACAAGAGATGGTCGGTTGACCTAGAGAAGCGAATCCAACAGGATCATTATGAAGATGGTTACGAGGAAAGGTACGCTTTTGATCCCAAGAGTGAGCGGGAAATTTTCGTTATTGATACTCCACCTCCATACCCGAGTGGAACTTGGCATATAGGGGCTGTTGCCCAGTACAGTATGATTGATGTAATCGCAAGGAGCCAGAGGCTGCTTGGGAAGGAAGTCAGATTCCCATGGGGTGTAGACCGTAATGGAATAAACATAGAATTCACAGTAGAAAAGAAGCACGGACGAAAAATGAGGACCTATGATCGATTGGAATTTCTCAAGTTGTGTGAACAGACAATTGAATCTTACACTCAAGCGATGAGGGAGACTGCAAAACGTGTCGGTCTATCATGCGACTTTGAGAATGAGTATCTGACCGATTCTCCAGATTACAGAGCGGTTTCACAATCCATATTCGTCGATCTGTTCAAGCGCGGCGATATCATTGAGGATCTACGCCCGAATATTTACGATCCAGTTGAAGGAACTACTATCGCAGACGCCGAGGTGCAACGAGTAACCAGGGAGACATTACTTTGCGATGTACGTTGGTCAACTGAGGATGGTGAAGACGTTGTAATTTCAACCACTAGGCCAGAAATGATATGTGCATGCGGTGTAGTAGTAGTTCATCCTGATGATGCGAGATATTCTGGCTTAGTTGGAAAGAAAATTTCGTTGCCTATGCCAGTATCTGGCAGATCCACTGAAGTTAAGATAGTCACTCATCCTTCGGTGAAGATGGACTTCGGAAGTGGTGTTCTAATGGTTTGCTCTTATGGTGATCAGAATGATGTAGCGGTGTTCAGGGAGTTAGGTCTGACACCACACGTAGCCATTGGACTGGACGGATGTATGACAGAGATTTCTGGACCATTGTCAGGACACCCAACCGAGGATGCCAGAGATATGGCAATTGAGATACTTCGTGACTCTGGAAGACTGTCGGATGCGAAGAAACACATGCAGGAAGTCCCTGTGAGTGAGAGGGGTGGAAACCCAGTTGAGATTATCCTACTCAAGGAATGGTATGTTCGTCAGACTCATATTTTGGATAGGTTAGACGAACTTTCAAACAAATCCACATTCATTCCTGAGAGGAACAGACAGTATCTTCACGATTGGATGGATGGAATTTCTATTGACTGGCCAATTAGTAGGCGTAGATGGTACCATACAGAAGTTCCAATCTGGTACTCCGAAGATGAAACGAAAGTGATAGTTCCTCCTCACGGTGTTTACGTTCAACCTTGGAAGGATAATCCTCCTGAAGACTCCGACGTTTTGGATAGAGAAACAAAGCAGATTATAGGGGCATACGGTAATCTATCGGATTCACTAGGAAAATTAATCGGAGAGGAGAAGGTTTTCGATACCTGGATGGACTCTTCAAACTCCAATCTATTCGTTTCAGGATACATCAGCGACCCGGAATTATTCGAACGCGCTTTCCCAACAGCCATCAGGCCCCAAGGAAAGGAGATTGTCAGGACTTGGCTGTACTACAGTCTACTGAAGAGTGCACTACTAATGGATGAGAAAGCTTTCGAGAACATTTGGGTAGACGGTTTGGGCATGGATCCCTGGGGTCGAAAGATGTCTAAGTCACTTGGAAATGGAATCGATGCCGATTCTGTTCTGGAGTGCGGAGCAGGTGGTCGAACAGGCTCTTGGAAGATTAAGGGTCCAGATGGAAAGCAAGTGCAACTGAGGGCAAACAAGATTGGAAGTGAATGTTTCAGGCTATGGAAAGCCTGTGATGCCCAAGTTGGTGACGACTTTCAAATCAATCCTCAGGAAATAGAATCGAGATATTTTGGAGTTCTTACTAAACTATTCAATGTCGCCCGATTCGCAAGTCAATTCGATGTCCCAATAAATTTCCAAACTCCTCCTGAGGAATTACCGATAGAGGATAGGTGGATCCTCTCTGAGTTCGATGGCATGATGAGGCAAGTTGAAGCGGCTTGGGGAGATATTGACATCTATACTGCAGCACAGACTCTCAAAGGATTTGGGACTGGTGTGTTCCCAAGTCATTGGTTGGAGATGGCTAAGTCTAGACTATATGACGGAGATTCTAGAGCGGCATGGACCCTTCACAGAATAGTACGTGACTTACTTACTGGACTCTCTCCAATCTGTCCCTTTTTCACTCATTACCTCTCAACTGAGTTGTATGGTGAATCTTCAATCGATATTCGTCAGTTCCCACTACTGGATGATGGTTTACTCGGAGATGATGCTGAGCGTCTCAGATCACTGACAAATTATATCTCTGAATTCAATTCTTCAGTTTGGAAGGCAAAGAAGGATGCCGGCCTCTCATTGAAATCTCCAATATCAGATTTCAAAATTCCTTCTGAGTTGTCAGAACTCTCGGAACCACTCATCGGGATGCATGCTTTGGAATTTAGTTGAGCGCCGAATTAGGCTTCTCCCCGTCGAAATGAGTGAGCAGGTTGTCAACCATCTCGAGACCGACTCTAGATTGTGCCTCCATCGTCGCTGCTCCAATGTGTGGACTGCCATGAAATCCCTCATGTTTTAGTAACGGATTTCCTATGGCAGGCTCGACTTCGAACACATCTAACGCAGCACTGGTCAGCATGCCAGATTCCAAGGCAATCAGAACTGACTCTTCATCCACAATCCCTCCTCTAGCACAGTTCACAATATGATTGCCACACGGAGTACCATCTGCTCCGATACCAGGCATTATTGAGATCCTATCTAGATTCACTAGATGTTTTGTCTCATCAGATAAATTACAATGAACAGAGATATGGGTACACTGCTTGAATAATGAATCCACATTATCGTGCAAATTACAGCCTAAATTAGAAGCCAACTTCTCACTGACATATGGGTCGTATGCATGTACTTCCATTCCGAAGGACTGCGCCAGAGTACCCACGCCTTGAGCAATCCTACCGTATCCGATTAGACCTAGGCACTTGCCCCCCAACTCACTACCTTTAAGCGTCTTTTTAGCCCATTCAGATCGCCTCATGGTTCTGTCAGCTTTGGGGATAAATCTAGCACAGGCTAGAAGGTGGCCAATTGTCAATTCAACAACACTCTTTGTCGATGCCCCAGGAGTGTTACAAACAACCACTCCGTATTTTGAGGCAGAACCTAAGTCTATGTTGTCTACACCTACTCCTGCTCTTCCTATGAATGACAGATTTCCTCCTTGCGAGCAACTAGCATCAATTACTTCAGAAGTCATCTTCGTTGCACTGCGAACAACTACAGCATCGAATCCCGAAAGAGCACCATCATTCAATTCCACAGGACTGTAATGCTTGGTCACAACTTGGTGTCCTGATTCTTCTAACATGGCTACAGCTTCAGGAGCCATCCCATCTGTCACTGCTATTCTGCCCACGCACTGTTGAGATAGTTCAGTTCAATCAACGTTGCTGAATCTCATTCTCAAACCCCTAACCGAGATTTGATATCTTGTAGCCTACTGGGTCTAACATGACTTACGAGTTACCCGACTTGCCTTACGACTACGATGCACTAGAGCCACATATCGATGCACTGACTATGGAGATTCATCATACTAAGCACCATAATGCATACACCAACAATCTCAATGCTGCCATCGAGGCAAATGGAATTTCAGATACTTCAATTGACAACCTTCTCAGTAACCATTCTGATATCGCTGCGATTAGAAATAATGGTGGAGGATGGTGGAACCACTGCCAGTTTTGGGAAGCCATGTCTCCTGATGGAGGAGGGACTCCATCAGGGGATCTCGCAGTAGCAATTGACTCAGCTTTCGGATCTTTCGGGGATTTCCAAGCTACTTTCCAGAAGGCAGCTATGACTCGTTTTGGGAGTGGTTGGGCATGGCTGGGCATCAAGGATGGCTCACTATGTGTATGCTCAAGTCCCAATCAGGACAATCCTCTGATGGACGGCTGCTGCACACCAATTCTAGGCCTCGATGTTTGGGAGCACGCTTACTACAAGAAGTATGGTCCAGGAAGAGCCACGTATATCGAAGCATGGTGGAACGTGATCGATTGGAACGAAGTATCCCGCAGATTCGCAGATGCCCTCTGAAGGCCCACTACACCTCTCGTTGACCGTTTTGTTATTGGTGCTGATGTTGACCAGCGCCCATGCCCACGGGCTCTGAGGGATTGCTAACTTCGACTCTCATCCTATTGGCACCATTGTTCCTTGCCATACCTTTGTCTCTTGGTTGGAGGTGGTGGGTGGGGACCGAGCCTGAACATGAACATTACCGCGAGAAGGTACGAAGAGTTCTGGATTCAGGAATTCCATTGCGAAGATACAGAGCTGAGTTGGATTCAGAGGCAAGAAGATTTTTGATTGATTCAGAAAGACAGGGTAGAATTGAATCCGATCTTCTATTCCCGCTGAAGATTCAACATTTCCTTCTATTGCCCATCTTAGCAATCTGGCCAATTATTGGATTATTTGCCGCCCTTTTTGCAATTCCACTGATGCCATTACTGAGATTTTTAGAATGGATTTTAATCAGTAAGAAGGGACTATTACGTTTTGCTAAGCTACTCCAAAGCATCACCAGATGGGAGGTAATCGGCATACCAAAACTAGACGATGGAGCGAAGAGATTAGATCAAGTTCTAGCATCAATCCATAGGCTTCCAATCACGGTATTCTTGGGTGTTTTCGCATACCTTGTAGTCCTTTATCTGCCACTTGATGATAGAGGAATCATTGTTGTTAGCGGAGCAGTTTATCTAATACTCGTTTCAATCACTTCTGTTATTCGTGCGGCAACCGCAAACACACTTGTATTCGCAGACCCGACCAAGCGTCGACTAATCCCAATGGACACCTTTGTCGAGGACGCCCTCGGACCACTCGTTGGTGTCGGTTTGGTATTTCTACTGACAAGGCAATTAATGTATGGTGGACAAATCACATCGGTGGAATTTATTTCTGACCCCGTCGTGTTTTCGCTTAGTGTTCTGGTTGTACTGTATACGGCGACGGTTGTGGGTATTTTAGTCGAGTTGACCTTCTTCAGTTACAGGGCCAACGATGTTAGGAAGACCTTTCAGCATCAGATGGTTGAGGAGTATAATCCTGTTGTATACCTATTCACTAGGAATTTGGGCTCTCTCAAACTTTCACCTCTAATGCCATTGTCGGAGTGGCTCGAAAGAGGCGAGAGGATAGAGCTAACACCGTCAGAATCTGATTGACTCAACTTCTGCAATTATTCCATTTTCAAACTGGATTGAATCAATTTCGGAGGCTGCATGTGGAATTAGAGCCAATGCGATACCACCATCACCATACCGATAAGCATCAGTAACCATTACTCTCCCTATATTCTCTATTTTTGATTTACCAATGGGAACCAATTCGCTAGACTTGAGTCTGACCAAAGACCTAGCAATCCCTCCCCGACTTTCCATTCGTGCGTGTATTTCTTGCCCGGGGTAGCATCCCTTGTCAAGCGCTACCAGATTCTGTAGGCCGAGCTCAAATGGGAGGTTATTGGGATTCATTTCATGGTGATCCAAAATGCTAGATAGTATTCTTACAACGCCCCAATGCTCCAAATCAGAAAATTTTGCACCGTTTTCTTCTAATGCGGCTATAAGAGAATCATGATGATTAGTCGGGACTAGAATCTGAATCGCTTCAGGACAACTCCAATGGACGGAGAGTAGGGAATTGCCAAATTCTAACCACTTCTCATTGGACAGTTCAGTTGAATCAATACCTAATCCGACCAAGCATCTTTGTGGAGCCTTACCGATTAACAGGAGATGAGAAATCGCCTCATCCGCATCCTTTACGACCAACTCTTCATTCCAGGGGATTCCAGATGCTATATTCTGTCGAATTTCCTTACCTCTACCTATACTTCCAAGGATGATCGCTCGACCATCTAGGTTGCAAACTGTAGTAATGTCTAGAATTCTGCCATTTGCATTGCATAATAGTCCATCAATTCTGCCAAGCATCGGCATTTTGAGAGTATCAATACTGACGATCCTGTTTAGGTGCTCTAGGGTAGAAACACCTTCAACTACGCTAACAGATGAAGGGATAGAGAAAACCTGAGCCACTGGATGAAGGTGGTTTGCAATATCCATAATTTCAACCGAATGATTGTCCGCAGCCACAAGCCCTGTCTGCGTTAGGATTCTCAATCTGGAAGCCCCCTCCCATCAAGGAATCCTTGAAGTCAATCGTGATTCCAGTAAGTAGTGCACTGTCCTTGTTGTGAACTAGGATGGACATCCCTTCTACATCCAATCTTTGGAATGAGTCATCATCAGGATCTTCGACGATCTTCATGTCGTATAGATATCCCGAGCAACCTCCCGATTGGGCGCTGATGATGAGAACTCGCGAACCCTCATCTCCTTGAAACTCAGTGCGCATGGCAGCCTTAGCCGACTTAGTGAATGAAATATCAACATCGACTACCTCGACAGGTGCGACGACTGGAAGGCTAAACCCTCCTCCGTCCATTATACCCATGTTATGCGGTTCGATGGGTGGTATTTGAACGGTTGTGGAACATTGCAAGTAATGGCCATAACCCAATACGATGCATCCCCTGCCGATTGCATGGATAAGACTGTGCGTAGGCCTAGTATCAAGGTCGAAAATGGAGAATCCATCAGAAGGCCTGATTCTGTCTCTGTGGAATCCGCCTTATCTATCTCAATAGATAAATCAGGCCAGACTCATGAATTAGGACTAACCATGAGGACTCCTGGGGAGGACGAAGAACTAGTAATCGGATTTCTTCATTCGGAAGGAGTCATAGAATCACTTGACTGTTTTTCATCTATCGTAACTAGCGATGACAGAATAATCGTGAAACTAGAAGATACGACTATGTTTAATCCAGACGAACTTACTAGAAGAACCACAATAACATCGTCCTGCGGAATATGTGGTAAGGATTCTATATCCAATCTTCTACACATTCATGGCCCGGAGCTACATATCGGCTTTTCTATCTCTCATGAAGCAGTTGGTAAAGCTGTTTCAGGCCTGCGCTCCATGCAATCTACGTTTGATCTGACAGGAGGTACTCACGCCTGTGGAAGGGCAGGTATTGATGGTTCAATAATTGATGTTCGAGAGGATATTGGTAGACATAATGCAATGGACAAATTGATTGGAGCCGCTATCCTCAATCAAGAGATTCCAATTGGCCAGGAGATTGTAGTGGTTTCAGGCAGAGCATCATTCGAATTAGTACAGAAAGCACTCAAAGCAGGATTCCCAATCATGATTTCAGTAGGTGCCCCTAGCAGTCTCGCGGTTGATCTTGCGAATGAACACGGGATGACTTTGGTATCATTTGCAAATGAAGACAGAATGACAGTATTTAGTGGCAGCAACAGGGTATGCTAGTAAAATACAGCGAGATGCTGATGTAAGCAAACAGTCTCGCACATGCATGAGCAGGGACGTAGAACACCTAACTCCTGTCAAGGACAAGCCCCTGCTTCAGTCCAATCCGAAGAATGTCGCAGCGGGCATACCTGCAGTGCTCTCAACCATGGCTCATGGATTAACTCGTATGGGTGCAATCCGTTCTGTTTCTAATCTAACTCGTGTCAATTCATTTTACGGGTTTGATTGTCCCGGCTGTGCATGGCCAGATCCAGACGATGAACGAACGACCTTCGAGTTCTGTGAGAATGGTGCTAAAGCGGTAGCAGATGAGGCCACCCGTGCCCGTGCTAACCCAGAATTCTGGTCACAATGGTCTGTCGCTGAACTATCTCGCAAATCGGACCGTTGGCTCAATAGTCAGGGTAGGCTCACTCACCCTATGATTCTCAAACCTGATTCTCAGCATTATGAACCATTACCCTGGCAAGACGCCTTCGATCTTATTGCCGAACATCTCTCAGTTTTGGATAATCCTGATGAGGCAATCTTCTACACATCCGGTAGAACCAGTAACGAAGCCGCATTCCTTTGGCAGTTGCTGGCCCGTAGATTGGGTACAAACAACTTACCTGATTGCTCAAATATGTGTCATGAGTCTTCAGGGGTAGCTCTAGGAGATTCTATTGGCATTGGTAAGGGAACCGTAAAACTCGATGATTTCAATAAGTCCGATTTGATTCTGATAGTCGGGCAGAATCCTGGTTCCAATCATCCAAGAATGCTTTCAGCGTTGAAGGCCGCAAAGGTAGCAGGGGCTTCTATTGTTAGTATTAATCCATTATTCGAGACCGGCATGAAGAGGTTCAAGCATCCACAAGATCCACTAGAAGTCATTGGTCAGGGAACCAAGATTGCTGACATGCATATTCCTGTTAATGT
>CAYYAH010000011.1:0-7157 GCA_964470075.1 uncultured Candidatus Poseidoniales archaeon | reverse complement strand
CACATTGGAAGGCCAGGTGCGGGCCTTTGTCCCGTCAGAGGACATTCGAATGTGCAAGGAGACAGAACCGTTGGAATCAATCACAAACCTTCCACTGGATTCCTAACTTCTCTTCGGAATGCTACGGGAATCACTCCTCCGAATAATCCCGGGTATGACTCCGTTACGGCAGTTCTAGCCATGCTTGAGGGTGATGCCAAAGTATTCTTGTCAATGGGTGGTAACTTTGTTTCTGCCATGTCAGACACATATTCAACATCAAAGGCCATTCAGAATTGTGACCTTACTGTACAGATTTCTACCAAGCCTAACCGATCACATCTTGTGACAGGAAAGACCGCTCTGATTTTGCCATGTTTGGGCAGGACTGAGAGAGATGTCTCTTCTAAAGGCGATCAGTTAGTTTCTGTGGAGAACTCCATGGGAATAGTCCATTCTTCACGTGGTTCAGCTAAACCCGCCTCTAAGTATCTTAAGTCTGAACCTAGTATTGTTGCCGGAATAGCTTCTGCATTAGATAGCAAATTGGGAGATTCAGGAATATTTTGGTCTACTATGTCCGATGACTACGATTCTATACGTGATTTGATTGAATCAGTTATTCCTGGATTCGATTCATACAACCAAAGAGTTCGTGAGCCATCTGGCTTCTATCTACCAAACCCTCCTCGAGATGCTCTATCATTCAATACCGATTCTGGAAAAGCTAATTTTAGAGTCCACCCAATTTCTGTGATTTCTCCTGAGCACGACCAATTTGTCATGATGACCATTCGCTCACATGACCAGTACAACACAACAATATACGGTCTCGATGATAGGTACAGAGGGATTAAACAAGCACGCCGAATTGTGCTTATGTGTAAGGAAGACATAAACAGTCTCGGTATCAATACTGGAACAATGGTTGACTTGACTTCACATTTTGAAGGCGACACCCTAACAGCCCCAAAGTGGAGAGTAGTGGAATATGATATTCCGTCTGGAAATATCGCGACGTATTTCCCTGAAGCAAACTGTCTGATTCCGCTAAACAGTGTTGCCGAGGGCAGTAATACTCCTACCAGTAAGTCAGTCTGTGTTACCGTTCAACCATCCTCGCAGAACATGAGATTCTGGAATAGTAAGGCCACTCAGGCAGCCTGATTACGCCTCCTGATTTGCTCTTTACTAAGTAATCTGCAGCGGTTAATCTGAGTCTTGCATAAATCGATATCTTCGACCCCCAAACCTCTCTGTAGTGCCTGCTCGAAGCATTTGATTGCATCTGCATAATGTTCTACAGCTGCGTACGATGATCCCATGTTGTATAGTGTCCTGCCACTAACATTAGCCGGATCTAACGAAATTGCAGCATGGTAAGCTTGGATACTTTCAGCGAATCGGCCTAGCTGGTATAGTGCGTGGCCACGACCATTATGCGATCTCATTCGTAACTCTACCTCTTCCCTTGGAGCCCCGCCGATTGCCTTTTCGAAGCAATTCAAAGCCTCGATACCGTTCTCTTCGGAAAGCAACGCCAGTCCACGATTGTACCACTCGATACATACATTCACACTCTCTTCCTCATGTGCCGGCAACTCGGACAATCTCTCTTGTGCTTCTGCTGCAGCTTGAATCAAATCAATTTCCGCGACTTGTTCCGCTTCAACCTCTTCTTGACTTTCTTGCATCAACAAAAATTCTGCCCTCTGCCTACATTGCTGCGCTCTCTCAATATGTCCAGCTATTGATAGAGCGTCGGCCAATCCATTCCAAACTTCTGGTGACTGCTTATCGTCTTCAAGAACTTCCTTCCAGGCATTTACCGCGCCTATCGCATCACCACTTTCCGTGAGTTTTCTCGCCATGTTAATTCGATATCCCTTAGTGTCGGTGATATCGATTTCTGACTCCTTCTCTTCTTCAACAGGTTCTTCAATTTGTGAGTTTTCCTCCATCGGATCGGATTCAATTGCCTCATCTTGAGCACCTTCGTCTGATAAAACATCTTCATTAGAAAAATCGTCTGACCTTTCTACCCTATCTTCTAAGTTAATTTCTGTTTCCAGCTCATCTAGTCTTTCGGAAATTGGATGATTATTTTCAATCGCTACAACCCTTTTCCAGTGTTGAATCGCCGATTCATTATCTCCCTCGTCTGCAAATACTTCTCCTCTAGCGACTAGACTGTTTATGTGTCCAGGGTCACAAAGCAACGCATTAGCAAGCGATTGCTTTGCCTTTTCTATCTGTCCAGTTTTACGTAGCAATTGGGACAGGTTGTAATGTGTCTTGGCTTCATCATGTCCAATACGAATCGCGTACTCGAATGCATGAATTGCTTCATCTTCATGTCCTAATTGAGCAAGACACAGCCCACATAGAGACCAAAGTGATGCATTGTCAGACTGATCTCCTTCTAATCTGGGCTGAATTAGTTCAAGAGACTCATTGGCTAATTGTGACTTTAGTAGTTCTTCAGCCTGTGGAATTACTTCCTCTATAGGCGTGAGTACAGGAGAAGCAGACAACATTGGGACCTCTTCTTCTACCGCTTCTTCTTCGATTGGCCTAGCTTCTAGCAGGGGGGCCTCTTCGATTACTGGCCCTAGGTCTTCATCATGAAGCGTCGCAATTCTAAGTAATTCAGGAACTTCCCCAACCTGTACAATCGCCATTCTGGCAAAGCTCGATGCTCTATGGGTGTCACTATTCTCCAATAGAACTGCTAGGTTTGCAGCAGTAGGTCCATGATCAGGCTCGATCTTGTGAGCGGTTTCGAATGCCGGGATGGCCTTGTGTACATCTCCACGTTTGGCATGCACAACTCCCAGACCATACCAAGCAGTGGCATTTCTTTGATCCATTTGGGTGGCTTTGGTATAGTCATCGAGCGCCCCTAGAAGATTGCCAGAAGATGCTTTGGAAGAAGCATCGTTCAACAATGCAATCAATGCCTCTTCAACCACGCTCCCGCCTTAGTGCATTATGGTTAAACGTTCTCCGAAGATGTTAGCATTGATACCTCTGTATTCAAGGCCTATCACGCCTTCGTAGTGTTATGGCTGGAGATATACGAATCATGGGTATTTGCGGCACTTATGGCCTAGATTCTGCCAACGGAAGAATGCTAGAGATACTGTTCGAACATTGCAAAGAGTTAGGCGCAGAGTGCATCATTTGGGATAATGCAGAATCTCCACTTCCCCTGGTAGGTGCTGATGGCAGTTGGGATGATGATAACGTTAAGGCATTCCAAGAGTTGGCTATTTCCTCAGATGCGTTTGTCTTGTCGAGTCCAGAATATCATGGCACTATGAGTGGCGTGATGAAAAATAGCCTCGATTGGTTGTACTCTAAACATACTTCTGGTAAGGTATTCAGTTTGATGTGCACCTTGGGAGGACAAGCTAGTAACAATACCCTAAATCATATGCGAATTGCTGCTAGGTGGATCCACGGCTGGGTAACTCCTGAACAGGTAGCTGTCCCACATATCAAAGAGGCATTCGATGAAGATGGTAACCTACTAGATGAGAAGATAGCTGAAAGAGTGGAAAGTATGGCTATATCACTAGTCGATATGGCTGGATATCTCAAATCACGGCGATGAGGCTCATGACGAGCTTACCGGCAGGCTCCGAAATCCTCCTGATGCTTATTGCAGCGTCTGGTGTATCTACGTGGTACCTATCGAACTTCACTCAAAATGAAACTGCGATGAGACTGTCTGCTATAGTGGGCATTGTTTCAATGCTGACCCTACTCTCGATGGTGTTGATATGAATCGAATTCCGCAAGAGTCCTTTCCTACTAGAGCACCCGTCTGGTGGGGTCGGCGAGGTCCAGCCGGCCCACATCCTCTAGAAAGTGGATGTACGGGTAGGATGGTATTGATTCGTCACCCCAAGACATTATCTAGATTGGAATCAATGATAGCCAGAATCACCAAGGCACCCAATGAGTTGAGGAGACCCCTTGATGACATGAACTCCTTAGTTTGGGAGTTGATGGACGGGACTAGAACGCTAGGCCAAATCAACCACATTATGGATTCAACATTTCACGAACGCATTGCTCCTGTAGAGGAAAGGGTCGAGGCTTCAATCACGAACTTTATGTCACTAGGTTTAGTTGTCATTAGAATGTCGCCAATCAATGGTGAATGGAATACATCATCTCTGCACGATCCGAGCGGACTCCTTACCGATCCAGATCAATCTCTTGGAATTGTCGAGGAAGAGTAACTATTGCTCTGGCTCAGGGGCATCCATTCTCTTCTGTTCATCTATTGCGTGTTTTCTCTTTGCAGAGAAGTATACTAACAATGGCAGGAACAACAGGAATGCGAAGCAGCCCACTAACGTGGCGAAGCTGTAAACAGATTCCTGAATCGGATCCAACTCAAATGCCTCCACAGAAATCAAATCGTGAGTCACGACAGTGAATGAAGCTACAACTTCCGCAGAATCAATTGTAGCGCCATCTTGTAGAATTGTAATTCTCCATGTCACAGTCTTGTTTTCTTCGTTCATCAATTCTTCAGCTGCTTGCTGTGCAGAAGTCTGATCCTGACTCTGTAGAAAACCTAATCCATTAATGGGTAAATTGAGTGAGACAATCCCTCTCATATTGTGAAAATCTGATTGAACTTCAGTTTCGTGCACCGTAGAGTATTCGCATGTTTCAGATACTTCCGTCGTCTGCTCGCCGCAGTTGAAATTGTTAGCATCTGGCGACCCTAATAGGGGTGAGTAATACCATTTGGTACCCGAAGCATCAATCCGAACAGTCATTCCGTCCTGCACTCCTTCGAGCGAGAGATTAACCCAGGAAATTCCTGATTGTGTTGTCACGAACCAGTCAGATTTGTTTTCCTCATTTTCTTGTAAATCCAACTCTACTTCTGTGTTTGTTGTAGTGTAGCCATAGTACTCGGTATCTACTGTATTTGAGTATACAGCGTATGAAAGAACCAGTACTAGTGTCAAGCCAGTGCCTATCATGGTTCTGAGCATGTTCGGGTTACGCGACATTGACTTGCGCATGCCTATTCGTGCCAAGAGGGGGATTTGAATACTTGTGAGAGGCTGCTACTTGCATATGCCACGTAGTGGCAAACAGAGTCACCACGATTAAATATAGACTCTAGGACGGCCGGACCGCGCTGTGAGCCTATGACCACAATAAACGACGTCCCGGCCGATTTGCTGATTGCAGAGCTGGCAAGCCGCTTGAGTGAGATGAGCAACATCGTTGCTCCGGACTGGGCAGACTATGCCAAGACCGGTACTCACCGCGAAAGACCCCCTGTTCAATCAGATTGGTGGGAAGTCAGATCCGCCGCTATTCTTCGCAAGGTTGGCATCTTAGGCCCTATCGGTGTAAACCACATGTCACAACATTTCGGAGGTCCCAAGGACAGAGGTGTGAAGCAGAATCGTGCAGTTGCCGGTTCCAGGAATGTAGCTAGAACAATCATGCAGCAACTGACTGCTTGTGGACTAATAACTAGCAAGCACAATCCAGCTGGTACTGTGAATCTAGGCAAGATATTGACCAGTGAGGGACAGAGTCTGCTTGATGATGTGGCTCATGCAGTCAGACCACAGGCCGAAGAGAGATATCCGGGACTCTCAAATTACTGAGGTGAATGTTATGGCAAGGAACAAACCATTCGCAAAGAAGCAGAGACTTCTGAAGGTGACTAAGCAGAACCGTAGAGTTCCTGTCTGGGTAATGTTGCGAACTAATCGAAAGGTAAACACCCATCCAAAGAGACACATGTGGCGCCGCTCAAAGTTACAGAGGTGATTTAATGGCAGAAGTAAAGGAGATGACTATACCATTACGCGCTGCTTGGAACGTACCCCGCACTCGCCGGGCCAATCGCGCAATGACAGAAATTCGCAATCATGTCGCTCAGCACATGAAGATGTCAGATGATGAGGACCTGTGGATAGATGAGAAGGTAAACCACGTTATTTGGGCCCGGGGTATGCAACACCCTCCTAGAAAGATCAAGGTCGTTTGCACCAGAGAAGAGGGATTCCCGATTGAAGTCAAGTTGTTGGAGGCCTGAGAATGGGTAACATCAGACCTTCATTCATTAAGATTAGAGCACTTAGACTCGTAGAGATTTATCCAGACCAGTTCACGGACGACTTTGACACCAACAAACACCTAGTCAGTGAATTCACTGATGTTGATAACAAGAGAATGAGGAATTGGATTGCGGGTTATATTACTCGATACAAACAGCGTCGCACAGATTGAGCACGCTCTTGATAGATGACTCCTTGCGAACAGCATGGGTGACCACAGGCCAGAGCCACTACCTTCCTTCAACGAAGATGTATGCTTAGTCCTAGTCAATCCCCAGATAGATGGAAACATAGGAGCAGTTGCTCGTTCAATGCTCAACTTCGGTTTCACTGACCTACGCATAGTTGGACGTACTCCGAATTGGTCTGATGAGGTAAGAAACAGGGCGAAGAACGCGCAAATAGTACTGGACAAAGCTCGTTGTGCCGACTCATTAGAGGATGCCGTTTCTGATTGTTCAGTAGTTATTGGGACGTCCGGAAAGAGGGAGGATGGAGACAAGACAATAATGAGACATTTCCTACTCCCGGACGAGCTTCCATTGAGACTATCTAACGTTGAGGGAAGAGTGGCATTGGTATTCGGCCCAGAAGGGAAAGGATTGCTCAATGAAGAACTTTCACAGTGCGATCTTCTAGTTACTATCCCATCTTGGGAAGGATATCCCATTCTGAACCTTAGTCATGCTGTCACTGTGCTCTGTTTCTCTTGGTTTGTTTCTTCAGAGAGAAGCACACCATTCGGAGCTGAAGATAGGCTATTGAACCCAGAACTCAGAATGAGGCTACGTGAGGAGATTACCAGATTGACACAAAACATGCCAGCCAAAGAGCACAGGAGGAAGGGTATCGAAGAGACACTTGTCAGAGTAATTATGAGAGGTTTGCCTAAAGACGATGAAATTCATAGGCTCTTAGGTGTAATTTCAGAAGCTGCCGACTCGTTTGAATATAGTAAATAACTAGCGAATAAGCCACAACAGCACTACATTCTACATGATTCATTGGACCATGTGGCCAACGACTTGGGAGTCTCTCTAACATGGAACGCTAGAAGCCTGAGTGAATTGC
>CAYYAH010000010.1:0-21167 GCA_964470075.1 uncultured Candidatus Poseidoniales archaeon | reverse complement strand
CGGACGTTTTCGATCACTTCGGAATCAATCCGCCTCGCGGAATAGTCCTGTTCGGAGCACCTGGAACCGGTAAGACTCTGATTGCCAAGGCGATAGCAAATGAGGCCAAGGCGAACTTCATCACAATCAAAGGACCAGAGCTCATTTCTAAGTGGGTCGGAGAGTCAGAGAAGGCTGTTCGTGAAGTCTTCAAGAAGGCCAAACAATCGAGCCCTTCGATTGTATTTCTAGACGAGTTTGAGAGCATCGCAGGTATGCGAAGAGCAAGTGATGGTGCTGGCTCTGATGTGATGAATCGAGTCGTCAATCAATTGCTCAGCAGTATGGATGGAGTAGAGAGCATGGAGGGTGTGATTGTAGTCGCTGCTACCAACAGACCTGAGATGATCGACCCCGCGCTTCTCCGAAGCGGACGTTTCGAGAGAGTTCTGCACATCCCGCCACCGGACTCGAAGTCAGTTCATGAGATTCTCAAGATTCACACAGAGAGGATGCCTCTTGGCAAGTTCAAGCTCGCTGACCTCTCATCACAATTGTCGAATTACACAGGAGCAGACATCGAAGCAGTTTGCAGAGAGGCCGCACTAATCGCAATGAGGGCCAACCGAAAGACCGTATCCAAGAAGCACTTCGAGCAGGCAATCGAGCGTGTAAGGCCGACAGTCACCGATGAGATGATGCAGTACTACAATCGCATGGAGTCCATGCTAGTGAGTGGCTTGGAGTCGGTGCGCAGGAGTCCGGACGGCCTTTCGGGCATTGAATCGGTGTGAGAGTTATGCCTACGACATTCGGCCGAGAGATACTCGGGATGGATGTTCTTGATGAGTCAGGAGATAAATTGGGTAACTTAGCCGACTTCAGATTAGATTCGGATTCCGGTGGAATCGTATCACTGATGGTCACCATTGAGCCGGACATTGACCCCACACTTCTCCCATGGCCTACTGTAGATGGACTAATCTCGGTCCCTGTTGAAGAGGTGTCGGCGGTTGGATCTAGCATCCAATTGGCTCGCTGACTTCTGATGCATCCCCGGTTCATGACCACATAATGGTCTTAAGACGAAGTTTGGCCTCGTCGACCGTTCCTACGGAACGGAGGCTCCCAGCATGTCGGAATCCCAGAGTTTCTCGTCCTTCATCAAGAGCCGCCGCGCTAGGCGTGGGGCACTGATTTTCTCGTTCTGGGCACTACTCCTAATTTTGGTCTCAACCATCGCCATGACCTATGTCGTTCCAGGTCAGACTCACCAGTCTGCATACGGCGATGATTGGAACGATCTAGGTACATTCAGGTCGGACATCAGTGCAATGGGCATCGAAACCACAGCTTTGGTTTCGAGTCCTCTCCTGCTGAGTGAGATTGACTACCCAGAGGAGGCAGTTTTCGTTATCTCAGGAGTAGAGCGGGACACCATCTCCCTACCAAGATTCACCGGCGATGAGAATGTCATTGAATTCTCCGAGGGTGACGGATACACAACCTCCGAGATACTGGCCATCGAGTCCTTCGTCGAGAGAGGAGGAACCGTCCTGCTCATGGATGACTTCGGATACTCTAGCAATCTCGCCGACCAGTTCGGTCTGCAGTATTCAGGTCACAGATTGTATGACGAAGGGTCTTACGCAGCAGAGTTGGGTGCTGATTACATCTGGATAAACACCGGCTCAGCGTTCAATTTCACAACCAACTCAGGTTCTCTGGCAACCATTCACCCATGCCTGAAGGATTTAGACAATGACGGCGTAATCGATATCCTCGACCCTGAGCCACTCGACCCAGCAATCTCCTCGTTTGTTACAGAGGCAGACGCCGGCCTGTGTGCTCACAGATATTCAGTCGATGGATGGGACTTCTCCGAGGGCTACAATCTACTGACCAACACCCCCTCGGCTTTTGAGAAGGCAACATCATACAATCCAGTAGAGAATCGATACGCTATTGGCAAATCGACCTTGGATTCGTACCTAGACACCAATGACGATGGTAACTTGACCGTAGGCTTCGAATCATTGGGAATAGAAGGTGACGAGCAGGGCCCGTTCGCAGTCTATGTCAGGCACTGTGAAGACAGATTATGCATCGACGCAAACGGCGGTAGAGTTCACTTCGTCGCAGATGGTTCGATTCTGATTAACTCGCTTTACGATCCAAGTTTACTGGGTAACTTCGCCGCTGGAGATGGTTCCACCCAGTCTATCTCAGTTCCAGAAAACGACAACCGCAAGTGGGCCCTAGACATCATTGCTGAGGCCCTACTAGTCGACCCAAACTCGACCAAGGCGAGCTCCAATGCCATTGTCATCTTCGATGAGAGCAGACATCAGCAACCAACTTTGTTCGGCGATACTTACAACCTGCTCTATTACATCCTAATCTACTTCACAAACGACTGGATGGCAATGCTACTGCTCTTCCTAACTCTGTTCATCGTCCTTGAGGCCGTGTTGATTAGGAAGGAGGACCCACAGGACTGGCGCCACGTGTTCCGAATCATCTACTATGGATTTGGTGACGCTAGGAGGTATGAGTACTACCAGCGGCCAGAGAAGATCAGACAAGTTCTACTATCTCGAATACGGAATCTGAATACGCTGTCCCGCGAGGAGTTCGATGCAATGCCAGCATCAGAGTTGCAGCGTATGGTTGAAGATCCGATACTAATCAATTTCCTGTTTGAGGACAGACGATACAAACCAGACGAATTAGTGGGCATAATCAAGCGAATCAAGGAATGGGGCCGGACTGATTCTGAAGCGGAGGTGGCCTAGAAATGTGGACACGAAAAGCATCCCTTATGGTGACTAGTGGGATCAGCCTGATTCTAATTGGGATGATGATATCCAACTTCCAGTTGATGATTGTCGGACTGACCTTCATCTCTTTCCTAGCAATCAACGGCTGGGTCTCAGGACACTCAGAACTCGAGATTAGTCGAACAATCAACGGCACTCCTGCTAATGCAATAAATGTGTACAAGGGCGATGACGTAGTAGTTGAGTTAACCATCTCCAATACATCCTACCGCAGGACACAGCAACTCGAACTCTTCGACAATGTCCCGCATGAGATGAAGATGCGAAAGGGCATCAATCAGATGAGGATGAATCTAGGTCCAGGCCAGACTGCCAGATTGAGATACAGAGTCCGCTGTCCGCTGCGCGGCCACTATACCCTGGGTCCGGTTTCAGTACGATACAGGAACACATTCAATCTGTTCGTAAACGAGTCACAGATTGAGAATAGAACCGACGTTACTGTGTTCCCACAAGTTAGAGAGATCGAAGAGGCACTACTGCGTTCTGATGTACCGAAGATGTACACCGGTGCCACCACGCTCAAGACTCCAGGTCAGGGGATGGAGTTCTACTCACTGCGCGAGTACCTACCTGGTGATGCCTTCCGTTCAATCAACTGGAAGGCATTCGCTAAGACGGGGGAACTGATGGTCAACGAAAAGACCAGAGATGCGGTAACTGACGTATTCATCTTCCTAGATACTAGGGATGTATCCAGAATCGGAACTGTTCTCAAGAATCCTCTGGAGATGGGAACCGTAGCCGCAGCTTCTGTGTCGAACTACTTCATCAGGCGTAGAGATTCAGTGGCTCTGGTAACTTACGGTGACAAGATGAATTTCCTTCCTGCAGAGACCGGTGACAAGCAGAACTACAAGATTCTCAGCCAATTGGCTGCAGTAGAGGCAAAAGGCTCGATGCCTCTGCAAGCAGTTACCAATGCGATGTCTCCGAGAATGAGTAGAGGCTCGCCCGTGTTCATCATTAGCAGTCTTGAGGGCGATGGCACGACTCTACCTGCAATCAGAAACCTCGCAGGCAAGGGTCACTCGGTCGTCGTACTTTCTCCAAGCAGCATAGACCTTGAGCGTCTGGTGAGCCGCATCCCGAGAATGTCCTATGAGGTTCTAAAGTTAGAGAGACAGAACAGACTCACCGCTATCTCAGGATACGGTGCGAAGGTGATTGACTGGATGCCGGATGTTGAACTCTCGCAAGCACTGTTGCAGGTTAGGTCAGTCTAGAGGTGAACGCATGGCTATGGAATCAGTACCCGAGTCCAAGACACTGCACATCCCCAAACTGCGCAGGCGCTGGCAAATACTCGTTCTGCAACTAATCTCTACTGCATCCCTGCTCTTGGTAATGAAGAGGATGAACTCAGTATTTGGCTCATGCACGGATCAGTTCATTGAGGACGCAGGAGGTGTCGAATCGAGCTACTGGTGCCCAGCTTACGAGCATACTCGAGGAGTCAAGTACTGGAGCGATTCAGATTCAGTCGACCTATTCTTGCCTGATTTCCTACACGGCCTAGTAGATATGTCTGGAAACGAACTTTCAGGAGATGCTACCTTTGTAGCACCCGTTCTACTTTGCATGGGAATCACCGCTCTTTGGGTATACATCCTAAACAAACCCGAGAGAATCCAACTATGGGCTAACCGAATCGTCTCATGGGGCTTCGTGGCTTGGATGATTCTGCCCTTCCTGCTATCCTGGATCTATCAGGTTGTATTAGCTGGTCCACATCTTCCGTTCGGAAACGAGAACCCGAATCTGAACCATATAGACAAACTCTGGGACCCATTCATGTTTGTCTTCGAGATGGTCTTCCTCGGCATTGTGTTCGCACCAATTCTAGCAGGCCTAATGGGAATCTGGGGTCTTTCCAAGCGGATGATTACATGGGCTGTCGGGTATTTCCTGATGGTAGTCGGGATACACGCACTGCTTACCTTCGAGGGCATCACAGAAGCGGTTGATGTTGGTCTACAACCATTGCCAGCACAGATTGGAGATGCAACGCTCTACGGAGGACTATTCTCTCCACTTTCACTTACACTCATCTCAATAGCCATACTGATTATTGTGTTCATGGAAACGGGTCTTGCCGTAATTAGTCACCTTGAGTACGCTGCTATGTTGCCTGAGGATGCCAAGAGGAACCCCGAGTACGTGACTCAGTTCAACAATGTCGTCAACTCTCACCTAGTACACATGACAGTGATTACGGCCGTAGTGATGCTGACTACAGCCATCGCAATCGAGTTCGATGACTTCCTAATCTCCCTAGTTGGCCTCTTGGAAGGCTCTCAGTGGTCGGGCCAAGTCCGTGAGTCGCTGGAGTTGCAATTGACCTACGGCAAGGTGATTTCAGCCGGACTATTCCTTCTGGTAGTAGCCGGCATGCGATTCGTTCTTCCATGGCAGCGGCTGACTGGAATACTTGAGACTGGAATGAGTCGATTACGCAGCGACTAGGGGAACAGCCTCATCCTAGCTGCAATCCATACCATCGCTTCGGCCAGTAATGGCACGGCCAGAATAGCAACCACTAGAGCTGCCGGTAAGGGTAGGAAATCGAGCAGATCGAAGTTGAAGTAGACACCAAATGCTGAGACTGCGAACAAGACACGCTCAAGCAGAGAGGAATTTTGCGGAGCAGTCTCTACTGGACGCCCTGGCAGAGCTAGACCGTCTTCCATGCACTCAACACGAACATATGGGTCATCAATCCACCGCAAACATCCAATTCCCCAGTTCGGTGGATTGAAACTCGATAACTCATAGCGAACCGCATGCCACCTGCAATCTCGGTCAAGTCGTGCAGTCGTTGCGACTACCCCTCGGTGGTGCATCAAGAGTACAGCGGACAGCATCTATGTGGCAAACATCTTGCTTCCTCAATAAGGAAGAGAACATCCAAGGAACTCAGACAACAACTCATATTATCCAAGGATGCAAGGCATGAGGACGGCACCCCATTCCGTATTCTGGTCGCTGTATCGGGTGGCAAGGACTCAGCAGTGCTGTTGTCTATGTTGCATGATATCCTATCACGTCGACGCGATGTCGAGTTGATTGCTGGCTGCATAGACGAGGGCATTGACGGGTATAGAGCACCTTCACTGGAGTGCGCCAGAGATCTCGCAGAGCAACTCGGAGTGAGGTTTGAGACACTAAGCTACGAGGATATAGGGTACGAGAGGATGGATGAGGTTGTGACTAGAATCCCAACAATGGGCAAGAATCACGACGAGGCCAAGGGAATGATGCCGTGCTCATTTTGTGGCGTATTCCGACGTCAGGGCCTGAACGCACTAGCCGAGAAGGTGGATGCCGATGTCATGGCACTGGGACACAATCTCGATGACATGGCACAGTCAATATTGATGAATTTCCAGAAGGGAGAGGTCGAGCGCTCGGTACGACTCGCTCCACATACTGAGAACCCAATAGAAGGAATCGCCCCCAGAATAGTTCCACTGCGATGGATTCCAGAGCAGGAGATTCATGCTCATGCAATCTGCCAAGACCTACCAATTCACCATGGTGACTGCCCACACGCACCCGGAGCGATGCGCCAGCAGAGCAGAGGCATAGTGGCGCAGATGGAGTCTTTGACTCCTGGGGCAAGGCATGGCCTTCTACATTCACTTGACGAGATTCGCAGAATTCACCGAGAGACAGATAGGAATCCGACGGCAGAGGTTCGTAAATGCATAGAGTGTGGTGAGGTGACAAGCAGGGAAGTCTGTCAGGCCTGCACGATGAAGAAATGGCTAGCAGAGACGGCCTAGGTGGTAAGAAATGAGTAAGATAAACCTGAGAGACAAACTCGAAAAATTCTCTGACCACTGGTCGCCCAAGGTCATTGCAGAGATGAACGACTACCAGTTCAAACTGGTCAAAATCAAGGGCGATTTTGTCTGGCACAATCATGCCGACACTGATGAGGCCTTCATCGTCATAGAAGGTGAGATGAAGATTGAGTTTGAGGACAAGAAAGTCGAGCTGAGCGAGGGTGAGATGTATGTGGTTCCGAAGGGAGTCGAGCACAAGCCGTACGCTGAGGTAGAGTGTAAGGTGATGATTATCGAGCCGCGCGGAGTTGTGAATACGGGGGACACCGAAGGTGACCTAACCGCATCCAATGATGTGTGGATTTAATCTGAATCAAAGGGTACTCTTTGCTCAGAGAGTTTTGGCTGCAGTGGTGAAAACCCTCGCATCGGGGTAGTCTGAGCAGTATTGGTAGGCATAGGTGGTGCGAATCGTACCTGAGGGGCCCACGAGGAACTCTCCGGGAGACATCCATGGATTGTCTACAAGTGGTCGATTAATGGCACGCCTCGCCTCCTGAAAGTCAAGTCCAATTTCCTTCGAGTGACACCATGTTTCCTCAGGAGCGTCGTAGAGGACCTGTTCTATGTCGAAGTCTGCGAGTCCGTAGGCGTTGTAGGCAACGTAATCAGGATCACAGAGGATGGAGCAGGAGATGTCGTACTTTTCACGATATTCAGCGGCTCTCTCGGGCTCTCCTTGACCGATGATAACGGGTGTAATTCCAGCAGCAAGATAGTCGGCATACTCCTCACTTAGTCTTGATGCTCTATCAAGGCCACATCCGCAACCGAAGTGACGCCAGAACATCAACAGTGCCGGACCGTCCGACCAGAATGAGGACAGACTGCGAGGGGTGCCGGTGTGATCAAGCAACTCCAAGTCAGGAGCACTAGTCCCTGAATACAGGGGTTTTGACCGATTGTCTCCGGGTCCGGCCACCCATATCTCTAACCATTCTTTCTCAGCGTCTTCAACAAGCCTCTCAGTGGAATCCATACACTGTAGGACAATTAGTATTGAATAAAGATTTAGTCAACAGTAACTGGCAAGACTCTAGTCGTTCTGTAGCCCTGCAGGACCTTCATGTAACGCATGGCTGCGAAATCTGCATCCAACTCTGGGTCTCCTGTTTCTATCCTCAGCCGGCGAACTGAAAGGAGTTTAGCCGGAGTGACCACACCAAGGATATTGTCGATTCCGATTAGCCTGAGAACTTGAGGAGAAAGTTGTAGGTTTCCTCTTCCAATCAGGAACCCTTGGCCTCCCATTGGAGAGAGTAGTAGAGTTGTAGGACCATCGTGGCTGGATAGCAATTCGAGCAGGTCAGACTCACTCAAATCAGTGCCTACCTGCTCGTTGCCTACAGTGGCGTCGATACCGAGGTTGGTAGGCTGGAACCCATTCATCTCCGCTATCCTGCGCAATGTCCCGCCCGAGCCCCAAATCAACATGCGATCATCTTTGACAAGTATCTCGCGGATGTGGTTAGCCAAACCCTCGGTCGTATCCTCTTCACCGCTCGCCTCGACTCTCTGCTTGGAGCCTTGCATCCATCGAGGACTCGACGGAGTCATCGCCTCTGCGTAGAGTCTGACCACCCACTTTCCTTGCCTATACTGATCCTCGTCGAGGTCGAGTACCTCTGTACTTGCCAACAACAGGTCACCAATGAGCCAGGAAGATAGCGCTTCAGCGGCTGCCTTGGGTGAGGCGGCGAAACAGCCCGAATGCATCTTGACTCCTGTGGGCACACCGATGACGGGAGTTTCAGGAGATTCCGCTGAATCCAATGCAGCCACCACATCACGAGTGGTCCCATCTCCCCCGGCGTAGACCAATAGGTCGATTTCTGAATCTAGCAGTGCATTCACGGCCTGCTGCGTATCGGCAGCGGAAGTTACTCCAATACTGGAGTGTACTGTGTTGATTGAGCCAATCTCTGCTTCCGGAAACCATTCAGTTCCCATTCGGCCCTCGCTAGTCACCCAAGAGATACCATCGAACCCGATTCTGTGGATAGATGAGAAGTGTTCCAACATGGCTCTCATACGAGGCCCTGAACGATCTTCTGCACCCATAGAGCGAGCGAGTTCGGCCTGACCATCAGAACCCTTCAGACCAAGGCGACCTCCTAGACCCGCGTCGGGATTGACGAGCAGCCCAAGTCGCACCATGAGCCATCGAACGGGCCTGTGTTCTTATCGCTTCATGCTCGCGCGACAGAAGCATGAGGGTCGTCGTCGCACTAGGTGGGAACGCCCTTCTAAGAAGGGGCGAACCGCTCACAGCACAGAATCAGCGAGCAAATGTGGCCATTGCTGCTAAGGCACTAGCCCCACTTGCTTCCGAGTATCAACTAGTCATCTCTCATGGCAACGGTCCGCAGGTGGGTCTGTTGTCCCTGCAGTCGGCTGCCTACAAGGAAGTAGAAGAGTACCCTCTCGACATACTAGGTGCCCAGACTGAGGGTATGATTGGTTACATGATAGAGCAGGAGCTCGGCAATCTGCTTCCTATGGAGGAGTCTTTGGCTGCTATTCTGACCATGGTCGAGGTCGATCCGGAGGATCCGGCCTTCGATAATCCTACCAAACCAATCGGACCGGTGTACAGCGAAGATGAGGCTAAGATACTCGCCACTGAGAGGGGCTGGAGTATCGCCCCGGATGGAGAATACTGGCGTAGAGTGGTTCCCTCGCCGGAGCCACAGAGAATCTTCGAGATGAGGCCAATTCACTGGCTTCTGAAACAGGGTTGCACCGTGATTTGCGCCGGAGGAGGAGGGATTCCCACAGTCTACAATGAGGATGGTAAATTGGAAGGAGTAGAAGTTGTGATTGACAAGGACAGGGCGAGTGCTTTGTTGGCTTTCGAGCTAGATGCAACTCTACTAATACTCGCCACTGACACTGATGGAGTGTACCTCGATTGGGGTTCTGAAAATGCCCGTAAGATTGACAGGATAACTCCTGAGGAAGTAAATGAGTATGATTTCGAAGAGGGTTCGATGGGGCCCAAGGTCGAGGCTGCTTGCGACTTCGTGCTGAGATCAGGAGGCAGAGCTGTAATCGGAGCTTTGTCCGATATGGAGGGTATGGTGGACGGTACCGCCGGTACCCAGTTCGTACTCGAGTGATTCAGGCCTACGGCCTGTTTTTTCGATTGGCTTCATATCCGATGCGCCTCGCCAACGCGCTGAGGAGGGCGCGAATGAGCATGATTTCAGTCGATGTAGGTGCTGATGCAGAACATGAGTATGCATCTGGAATCACTGCGGGTGAAGTCATACTGAATGTTCACGGCAAGAAGTCAGGTGCCGTCGCCGCTCTAGTCGATGGGATTGAGTGCGACTTCTCTCATGTCCTCGATTCGGATTGCTCAGTAAAGCCGATTGCAGGTGACTCTGACGAGGGACTGTATATCCTACGCCACTCCTGTGCCCATCTACTGGCTCAAGCGGTCACCGAATTGTTCCCGGACGCAAAGCCAACTATCGGGCCACCAATTGACAATGGCTTCTACTACGACTTCCACATGGATCCGATTGGAGATGAGGAACTCAAGACCATCGAGAAGAAGATGAACGAGCATGTCCGGGCCAATCACGCCCTAGTTCGTGAGGAGCATGGCAACGAGTCACTACGTCAGATGTTCGCATCAAACCAGTTCAAACTTGAGATAATGGATGACAACATTGGGCACGATGTCGGCTCATCCGCTTATCGTCAAGGCGACTTCGTGGACCTGTGCCGAGGTCCTCACGTGCCTAGCACTTCCCACTTACGCTGGTTTAGACTGACTAGTACTAGCCAAGCCTACTGGAGGGCAGACAGTAAGCGAGAGTCTCTGGTGAGAATCTACGGCATGTGCTATGCCAGCAAGGATGCTCTGAAGGAGAGGATGCGCCAAATCGAGGAAGCTGGCAAGCGCGACCACAAGAAGATTGGTAAGGAAATGGAACTCTACATGATTGACGAACTGATTGGCAGAGGTCTACCGGTTTGGCTACCTAACGGTGAGGTCCTCAAGTCCGAAATCGAACGTTTCGCAATCGAGACTGAGGAGGCGTACGGATACGAACGCGTCACCACACCGGTATTGGGCAAACAGCAACTGTTCGAGGCTAGTGGCCATCTGCCACACTATGCAGACTCGATGTATCCGCCGATGGAAATGGACGACGGTAACTACTACCTGAAGGCGATGAATTGCCCAATGCACCACTTAGTCTACCGGAACAAGAAACGCTCCTACCGCGACCTGCCACTACGCATCGCTGAGTACGGCACTGTCTACCGTAACGAACTCTCAGGTACCCTCGCTGGACTACTGCGTGTCAGGATGCTATCGATGAACGACGCGCACATCTACTGCACCCTCGACCAAGTTGCTCAGGAGTTCGCAGACAATATTCGCATGGTGCAGGACTACTACTCGACCTTCGGATTCGAAGACTATCACTTCAGACTCTCTCTATGGGACTCTGAGAAGACTGAGAAGTACATCGACCAACCTGAGAACTGGGCCGCCACCGAGAACCATCTCAGGCAGATCATGGACAGTCTCGGAGTGCCCTACGTTGAAGCAGTTGACGAGGCTGCCTTCTATGGGCCCAAAGTCGACATCCAATTCACCACCTTGCTAGGCCGAGAGGAGTCGATGTCAACTATCCAACTCGACTTCGCCGCAAAGGAGCGCTTCGGTCTGACGTACAAGGACGAGACTGGAGCTGAGAATGGCGAGGTATTCGTGATTCACAGGGCCCCACTATCTACTCACGAGAGATTCGTTGCCTTCCTGACTGAGCACTGGGCTGGAAACTTCCCAACCTGGCTCTCGCCAGTTCAAGTTCAGGTCATCACCATCTCTGAGAAGCACAAGGAGCATGCTGCCAGAGTGGAAGAGGCTCTGAAGCTGGCTGGAGTCCGAGTGCGAGTTGATGATTCGGACAGTACCATTGGCAGAAAGATTCGTCAGCACCGAAAGCAACGTCCTGCATACATGGTAATCATCGGTGATGACGAAGCTTCCTCGGGCACCGTATCAGTCAGAGGTCGTAGTGGAGGTCAGAGAAACGGGATATCTCTGGACGAGTTCGTAGCTGAGATTTTTGCTGAGATTGCCAACCGGAGTACTGAACTCGGGATTGTACCTCCGGAGTGATGTTCACATGATTGTAAACATCGCGGGATATCGCTTCGTAGACCTGTCAGATAGGGACGAGTTGTGCGAGCCAATGCTCGATGTGTGCATGGAAGCGGGGCTCAAGGGAACGATATTACTCAGTCCAAATGGAATCAACTTCTTCCTCGCTGGTACCAAGGAGTCAACAGACACCTTTCTCTCTCATCTGGAGGCGGACAAGCGTCTGGCTGGGATTCCGATAAAGGTCAGTCATACCGAATACCAACCGTTCCGCAGGATGCTCGTCAAACGTAAGAAGGAGATTATTTCTCTTGGAATGGACGACATCAGGCCCTCTGAGTTCACCGGACCCTACATTTCACCTAAGGAGTTCAAGCAGATGCTAGACTATGGCGAAGAAGTAGTTGTACTCGACACTAGGAACGACTACGAGACCAGAGTGGGAATGTTCGATGGGGCAGTTGATCTAGACATAGCCACCTTCCGAGACTTCCCTAGGGCGATAGAGGAGTTGCCTGATGAGTATCGCTCTAAGACCGTAGTAATGTACTGCACCGGAGGAATTCGCTGTGAGAAGGCTTCAGCAGTGATGCTGAAGGCTGGCTTCGATGATGTCAGACAGTTGGAAGGAGGTATTCTGGGTTACTTCGAGGAGTGCGGTGGAACACACTGGAATGGAGATTGTTTTGTTTTCGACCAGAGAGTGGCTCTAGACAATCAACTAGAGGAGACTGAAATTGTGATGTGCTTCAAATGTCGAGAGCCGCTTTCTGCCGAGGAGCAGACATCTGAGCAATACGTCATCGGACAGCACTGTCCTTACTGCTTTGAGGCCTGATTAGGCCAGACGCCCAAGCGATTCCAAGTATTCTCCTGCTGAGGCTAGAGCAGCATGACATGTTTCTATGTCACCCGATGAGAGGGCGGCGGATGCATTGGCAACAGTCTTCTCTGCCTCCATCCTAGAGAAATCTCCAGGGCCAATACCAGCGGAATCCAATTTAGTTCTCAGAGTCTTCCATTCTTCTTCGACGAATCGAACCAACTCTGATGCTTCCGAGATACTGTGCTCATGCGCCTGTAGGTCGGAAGTCATTGATTGGAGTAATTCTGCAGCATTCACCCAATCTCCTGAGTCAGCGCTCTCAACTACCTGCTGTAGACGGCCAGACCAGTCCTGCTTGGACACTTCCGGAAATCTAGCCTCAATCTGCTTCTTCTGACGCAGAGCACGCTGAACCTCCTGCATAGCTTCAGAGGTCGCTCTTACATCTCTCAGTACGCTATCTGCCAGACCCTTTGCTAGTGCTGAATCACCTGATTTCATCGCATTGCGAGCCTGCTCTAGCCTGTCCTTGGTGGCGATCTGGATATCACTTTCTGCGGCCGCAACTACGTGCTCGGCATCACTCAGAGACTTTGTCGCGGCCTCGTCGGTTGAACCCATACTCTCTATGTGGGCTGGAATCGAGGAAGCGATGTGTAGTGCTCCCACAGGGTCTTCTGCCTCCATCGCCTCCTTGGCTGAATTGAGAATGGCAATCACACCCTCGGCCTGATGACCCGAGTGATTTGCTATGGCTGCCTCAGAGGATGCAATCGAGTCATAGGCATCCTGCCAATGCTTCTCAATTACTTCTGACTTTGACTTAGCCCTGCGATAGAGTAACTCTGCTTCTCTGAAAGATCCTAGGTCGGCCTCTCTGTCACCCAAATCGAATGCCTTCCTCGGACCGGATGCTTCGATCGTAATACTCTCAGCCCTCTCTACAGCTTCAAGAGTATCTGCACGAATCGCTTCGAGATCCCCTGAGAATGCAGTTATCCTATCAAGCTCATTCTCGGCTTGAGAAATCAGATCCATACCTCTCTGTGGGTCACTCCATCCCTCTTCTCTGGCAATCTTGAGCATGGATGACACCTGTTCCATACCTGAGGAGTTCTCCCTCAGTGCAAGGACTCTAGACTCTACCTGCTTGAGTAATACTGCAAACTCAGTTCTGGCTTCATGATCATCATCCTTGGCCAATAAGTCGGGAATCATGATGTAACAGGACGGTACTGCTACAATAGCCCACAGAATCAGATCATCACTTAGTGAAGCTAGTACTGCCATTGCAATGGCAAGACCCGCAATACTTGTCAGCCCCCTCCATCTCCTAGTTTCGATGGTGCCTCCTAATTGTTGATTGGTGAACCACAACAAGAAAATTGCAACTAGAAACAATAACACAGCTGCGATGTTTTGGTCTTCTGAACCATATGTCAGAATCGCGAAAGCCCATATGCTAGGCCAAGAGATGTTTGTCGCAGCAGATATCCTAGACCTTTCCTTAGGTCCAAAGTACACTAAGTCCCTTAGCAGTAAAGCAGATGAGAATAGAATCACCATGGGTCCGTAAGTCCAAACCGCTTCGGTCTCAACTACTACTGTCCGAGTTAGCCACCATCCTCCGGCTGCAATCAGAAGTAGGCTGCACGCCAGAGCCAGCCTCTCTACCCTCAAACCATGCGCTTCAACCGTCTTCTGGGGGTAGTCGGGGAGCAGGACCATGGAGTTTCACCCACAGTCATCGGTCAAGAGTTGTGCGGAATACTGTGCGAACCTATGGTCTCAATGATTCGGGACCCCAAGTGCGATGTGCAAGCCATGCTAGAAGCATCAGCAACACTACAACAACTAGCAGTACCTGCAACGGCATCTGCCAAGCAGGTTGAACGATGAAATCGTGCTCGATTACTAGACTGCCGTTACTCTCGGCTTGATCACTAGTCCAGTCAAACCTCAAGTCGAACTTATTGCTACTATTGAGTTTGAGATGCAGTTCTGCGACGAATATCCCAGTCCCACCTGAGTTAGCCGCTGCTACCAATACCTCTTCCGAGCATGTACTGCCGGAGCAAAGAACACCTGATCCGACATCTCCACCAGTATTCTCCATCGTTACAATGATGTTGATGGTCTCGCCTTGTACAAGGTCTCCGATTACCACCGTATCTAGTAACGATATGTTGACTCCCAATCTAGGAGACACTGCTAGACCCCATGTGATCTGTTCCATGTTTTCCTCTGAGTCTGTGGCAATTACATGCAGGATGTATGTGCCCGCCTCAGTAATTGGAAGCGTTGTCTTTTCGACATCTCTCCAGATTGCCTGTTCAGCTAAGACTTGATCGTTCATTCGAATCTCCCATATCACATCGTCAATAGCATCTAGATCATCGAAAGACTGGGTCAAAGAGAGCATGATGACATCACCTGCTCTCGCAGGTGAGCCGGGCGAGATTGGAGTGTCATTGGCAAAGATTTCGGGGATAATTGTCGGGCCAGAAGAATCTGTCACTATGATGGTCCACTCACTCGTGACCATATTCGAGGCATCATCAATGACCGAAAGCGAGACGCTGTACTCACTAGGTAGTTTGGCTTCGTGTCGCTCAGTCAGGTTGAGGTGCATACCATTGACCTGATCGCCTTGGAAGAATCGATCCATGAACTCTAGTTGGTCGAAGGCTGAGTGTCTCCAGTTCTCTGACTTGTCCGAAGATACTTCAATCTCGACAGGCAAGGATCCAGAATCATAGGCGTTGAAGCGGAAGTAGAACTCGCTGCCTGAAGGAACCTCTATGATTGACTTACTACTATCCAATTCAATTGTCTCGCCGTCAATCTGAATCTCGAAAGATGCATCCCAAGCCGGATTCTCGCCGTCAATCAGGATGTTCTCGTACCAGTTACTAGAGGATGAAAAGGAGTCTAAACAGTGCATGACCACGCTGGCCACCTCTCCGTGGTTGAATCCGAAATCGGAAGCGGTGAATTCTAGACTGTCACCGTCAACGCTCAGAATCATTGTTCCATTGTTGTGAACAGTCCACCATTGGGTTGGTTGATCCAACGCGCTATCGATGCACTCGCCTGTATACTGAGTAGGTAAGTCGAGAGGGATGAATGAGCTCCCAGTCAATCGCAATCCGACTGTACTGGGAGGGGAGTTCTCGCCCAGAGTAATTCGGATGTCCGAGGCGACAGGTGCTTGATGGCGGAACACCGTGAAGTCACCTGGAGCCCCCTCAATCACACTCTGCATTGCGCTGTATCTGAACTCCCATGGACTCGGCAGCACGACTCTTAGAGGAATTTCCTCAATGACGCCCCCTACTCTGGGTATGTCAAGAATTCTTGTCGAGCGAGAATCGGTGGTGCCGGAAAACTCGCCGAACTCAATCCATCCCCAACTGCCATCACTATCAAACACAGAACCTTCAGCCGGAGGATAGACCGTGATATCGAGTTCGCGGACCGGAGTCAGAGCAGTATAGTCGATAACACAGCAACCAATTGCTTCGGAATCAGAGAGATTTCTAGCACTCCTGATTATATCTACGAAGTCTGAAATCTCCGAAACTGACAAGTTACCATCTCCATCGCCTAGATGCTGGTCAATCTGGACCCTGACGCCTAATTCTCTGTTTGGTAGCAGATCGATACCGTAGTCCTCTCGCATGGTGATGTTGGCATACCAATCGGCCGAGATGTTTGAGGATGCAGCGAAAGGACTCGCTAGGCTGAGTATTGAGTATCCTAGTATCGCATCATCCTGAGGCGGTAGGGGGTCTGGCCATCCCCATTCTTGTTCCCCAGTGTCTAATGGAGTCGTATTCGCATAGTCCACCGCCATCATCGCCTGCGCGATGCTATTCTCTCTTTCTGACTTCCAATTCCCATCGGGGCGAGTGTTCGTAAACATCACGAAGACCACAGGCTCACCGGAGTCAGTAACCCCTCTCCTGAAGTTGGTAGAAGAGCCAGCGAATGCCCCCCAGTGTCGCCAAGTATTGTCGTCGTCGGCCCTAAATGCGACCCCGCTTCCGTAGGGCCAAGAGGATGTAGTATCGTAGGGATTCTCGGTGAAGAATTCAAATTGATTCTCAAAGACTCCACTATCTATTGTCCCATCAATATTGGAAATGAATTTAGCATAGTCGGATGCGGTGGCAATCCAGCCACCGCCACCATCCTTTTCCTCAATTACAAAAGCTCCACAATCAGGGTTAGGTGCCATAGGGAATATAGGATCCCCATTTTCATCCTGTCCAGAAGGGAAGTGGCACCATCCAGTACCGTCATCGAAGTACGAAACCTCTCCTCCAGCTCTCTGGTCAGGCATTGTCATACCGATTGACATACTTTCGATGCCCATGGGGGAGAGAACATTGTCGATGATGTAATCCTCGTATTGCATCCCGGTCTTAGCCTCTATAATCTGACCGAGAATCTGGTAACCTACATTCGAGTATTGATATTGGGTGCCGGGTTCGTATTCCAGAGGCCTCCTCAGTGCTTCTGAGAGGATCCGTTCCATAGGAATCGGCGCTAGGTTGCCATTATCGAAGTCGTCAATCAAAGACTGTTTGTCTATGCAGGGATCACTCTGCCATGAGCCAACCCAATTGTTCCAATGCCGGTACGTTGGATCAATGCTGGGGTTGAAGCCTGCGCGATGATTGAGAAGAAGAGAGACATTGATTTCATCGATAGAGTAGGATGTAGAATGATTAGGATAGTCACACCCCTCAATCTCTGCTGGAAGCAGGTGCGGCACTAGGTCTACCATTCTATCATCGAGTGAGATTGTGCCGTCCTGGACCAAAGTGAGGATGCCTGCGGCAGTGATTGCCTTGGAGAGGCTGGCGATCCTAAATTTCGAATCGACCGTTACTTCCGAGACCCAGTAATTACCGTCCTCATCTGTTCCGTTGGCTGAGATTCCGTAGCCCTTGTTGAAAACTAGTGAGCCGTTGTACATCACCGCTACTTGAGCACCCGGAATCTCCCAATCCGAGAGCAATTCAGAGATATCAGAATTGAATTCTGAGAACGGATCGTTAGGCAGATGCCCGGGTTCATCAGCAACTGAAGGGGTCACAATAGTGGATAACAGCATCACCAGTGATAGTAGGATTGCTCTAGAGCGTGCTTTCATTCAATCACCCGTTGTGAATTATCTCCGAGCCTATCCAGTCTACGTTAACCGGAATAAGGCGGTGAGAATTTCCCAGAGATGCTAGTTTTTCACGTAAACTAGCATCACCGTGGACTAGGAAGAAACCCCCTCCTCCTGCCCCCAGAAGTTTGGCTCCTCTGGCACCTGTCGCCATGATTCGCTCATGCAATGTATCTAGGTCCCCCCCGGAAACGCTGGCAGATATCCCTCTCTTGGCATCCCATGCCTCTCCAATCAGCGATCCCAGACCCGAGATATCTCCCTTGGACATCAGATGGTAAGCCAAATCGGCATGTCCCCTAATTGATTGCAGACGGGACAACTTGTCAAACTCGTCTTCAGGAGCCTCACTCAGAACCTCAGATGCGCTTCTAGACCTGCCTGTGAAGACTAGTGTGAATTCCTCAGAAATTCTCTCTATTATCTCATCTGAAACATCAATCTGTTCTACAGAAACGCCTCCTTGGTCAAATCGAATGGAGTTGATTCCCCCGTATGCGGCGGCATACTGGTCCTGTCTACCAATTGGTTGACCCAGAATATCGATTTCTATCTCGCAAGCCTCACGCGCTAACTGCTCGGGCGAAGCTTCGTGGCCCGCAAACATGTGCAACGCATTCAGCAAACCCACCGTAACCGCTGATGAAGAGCCCAAACCAGTACCTCTGGAAGGAATGTCGGCGATTGTGGTAATCTCGACGCCAGAGGTAACTCCGGTCATCCTCATCGCCTCTCTTGCGAGCTCGTGCTCAAGATTCTCGAAATCATCCACCAGCTCCATCTTGGAGTAGGACAGCCTGACTCTGTCATCGAAGCGGCGGTTGACAGTGACGTGGATGTGTCTGTCGAGAGCAAGTGACACTACTCGACCACCCTCAGGCTCAGACATCGAGAACGAATCGATGTCAGTTCCACCGCCGCAGAACGAGACTCGGACCGGGGTCCGGCTGATTATCATCAGTCGCGCGGGATAATTACCCCACATCAAGCCGACGGTGCCGTGTCAATGGGCCCTGAGGTCCACAGTAAGACACATAACCGGCACGCTCCCGGCTTCGCTGAGGAGAAGCGATGGGCGACCTCATCACGATGGATGATCTGAGCAACAAGGAGATTGAGAATCTCCTAGACAACGCCGAGCGTCTCCTTCCCGTAGCAAAGGGAGACGCTCACCTGCCTCTACTCGAGGGCAAGGTACTAGCAAACATGTTCTTTGAGAACTCGACTAGAACTCGTATGTCATTCGAGACTGCAATGAAGAGACTCGGTGGTTCTGTCCTAAACTTCAGCACCACAGGCTCATCTGTTGCCAAGGGAGAGACACTGTACGATACCATGCAGATGATTGATGGATACGCCGACGTGGCAGTAATCAGACATCCTAGACAAGGTGCGGCTCAATATAGCGCTGACGCGATAGATATTCCAGTGCTGAACGCAGGAGACGGAGCAGGAAACCACCCTACTCAGACCCTACTAGATCTATTCACAATCAGAGAGGCGCATGGCACCCTAAAGGACCTGAACGTAGTTCTCGTCGGAGACCTTCGCTACGGTAGAACTGTTCACAGCCTATCTCACGCACTGGTCCGCTTCGGAGCGACCCTGACTCTTGTATCTCCTGAATCACTGATGATGCCCACAGAAATTGTCTCCGACTTGAAGGAGCACGGAGCGGAGGTGAATGAGACCTCTGACTTCGCTGCGACCATCGCTGATGCGGATGTTATCTACATGACTCGAATCCAGAAGGAAAGATTTCCTGACGAAGATGAGTACGCTAAGGTAGCAGGAATATACATGCTGGGTGCGGGAGATCTCGGTGGGGCCAAGAAGGAGATGATCATCATGCATCCACTGCCGAGGGTGGAGGAAATTCATCCAAGCGTCGACGCAACTCTTCATGCTAGATACTTCCAACAGGCATTCAATGGGGTTGTAGCTAGGATGGCCCTACTGTGCGACTGTCTAGGCGTTAAGGTACCAAAGAAGGTGAAGTAATGAGCGAGATGAGGCGCGTCACAGCGATTTGCAACGGGACTGTGGTAGATCACATTCCGTCTGGGCGAGCGATTCAGGTTCTGAAGATGCTCAGACTTGACATCGGACGCTCCAATCCAATTTCCCTAGTGATGAACGTACCCAGTGCTAAACTCGGCCGCAAGGACGTGTTGAAGATTGAAGACCGTGAACTCAGCCAAGAGGAATTGGATCGTCTGGCACTGCTCGCTCCTGCAGCTAGTGTTGCCATCATCAGAAACTATAGTGTGGCTGAGAAGCTTAATGCCGAACTCGGTGATGAGTTGGTCAACATCGCCCGCTGCTCATTCTGGAACTGCATCACTCAGAATGCTCGAGAACCCCTGCCTCAGAAGTTGAAGGTCATCAACGTCGAGCCGCTAGAGATTCGCTGCTCTTACTGTGGACGTGGGCAAGACATGGACGAGATAGTCGATAACGTCCTTTGAGATGGAAATCAACTGACCAGTCCGCTTATATTTGACAGTCGGATAACCGATTCGTGCGTCAGATTTTCTCTGTTCTGCTGACAGCAATCCTGTTGTCAAGCGCAATTCCGGGGTGCTTGTCGGATTTACAAGGACGAGTCGCGCTTATCGTCAATTACGAACAGACGAATGGCACTGTGGTCGAGTCATACATTGATGGAGAACATGTCTCGACCACAAATGTCTCGTTGGAGTTCGATTTTTCCAATACTGAATCTGAGCATAAATTAGTCGAATTCGGTGTGGAGTTCGTTGATGGCAGAGGGCCAGTGACTGTGGATTCTGATACTTCCTCTAAAGTCACAGTCGAGTTCGCAGATCATGGTATTTTCGAGATTGTTGCCTATGCTATGGATAACAAGAACAGGCGAGATAGTACCACTTTGACAATCCGAATCGATCTGAGCATCGAATGGTCCGAGCAATCCACTCACGAGCCAAGTGGATTGGCGATAGATCCAATTCCAAAGTATGGTGGACCTCATCCTGTTGCAATCTTCATTGACTCCACAGTCGAGAACCCAGAACTGATTGAGAATATCGGAGGAGGGAGGGAAGTGGAGATTACCTGGCGACTATACGACCAGGCAGGAGAAGCTTGCCTGGTAAGAAATGGGGTTGTTGAAGAAGGAGGTTCGGCCAATTGGGAAGCCTTACACTACAACACATACGAAGTTCACGAGTTGAGAATCAGCTATGATGAGGGGCAAGATAACATCGATATCGAACAGTCAATAACTCTCGCTTACGAGCATATTGAATCTGAACCTAATGCCTGAATATAGGGTAGCGTGTGAGTGGTATTGCAGTCAGTCGATTTTACAGCATTCGCTTGAAGCCCTCATGGGTGGCCCGAA
>CAYYAH010000009.1:0-21892 GCA_964470075.1 uncultured Candidatus Poseidoniales archaeon | reverse complement strand
ACACCGCAGCAGCAGTACAGTCAACTGAAGCCGCGCTGTAGCCGATACCCCACAGGTACATGTTTCTTCTAGGTGTGAACTGTTCATCCATCTCAGTAGTCTGATAACGATCCAGCACCCTTTGAATCCAGTTCAGTAGGTGAGAAGTCCATCCTAGCAGCATCAGGCCACCTAGAATCAGAAGTATCCATGCAATCAATAACGCGATATCGTGCAGAACTCCAGAGAGGTTGATGATTCCATCAAGTCCGAAGATGATGGCACCGACCACTCCGAAAAACGTCAATTGACCAAGAGCAGCGTATCCACCAACCTCGATTGGTTTAGGCATATTACCGATGAGCTTACCCGCCTCTCGCAGTTCATCCTCTCTCATTCCGAGGTTGAGGTAGTAGGTGATGAATGAGGGGAGTACGGGGAAGGCACAGGGGGAGAAGTAGACCAGAATCCCTAGGAAGAGGCCGATTACGAAGACGCCCGTGAGTGAGCGGTCTGCCTTCTCTATACCAAAGCGTAGATTTTCTGCCTCTCCAGCATTAGCACTCACAATCGCCGAATCAAATGAAGTCCAACCATCCAAAGGTGTACCCGTACTCTCTTTGGCAACGACATATCCTTCATGATCAACTACGATTACTATGGGCAAGTCAAAAGCCGAGTAGTATTCTGCTAAATCTCCCCTACTTCCATTTTCTAGGATTACAACATCCGTCCCACCATTTGCCACCGGCCAAGACATGTGCTTTTCCGAATCTGCATCGCCAAATGTCCTATTTATGCGGTCGAATGATTCGTATCCGTACCAGGTGGCAATTGAAATTACAATCACATCATACGGTCCTTCGAGAGCCCTCCAGTCATCCAGATTATGTTGGATATGAGTCTGTACATAATGGCAATTAGCACAATCTACTGCCATGAAATCAATCACAACCACATTGCCTTGCAAATCGGACAGCCTGACCATTCCATTCTCATCTGTGACGGCATCATCAATTCCTGTCCTGTTCATCGTTGCAACCTCAAAGTCAGGAACCGGAACTACTTCGTCAGAAACCCCATAAGCGGATGCTGAGAGTCCGAATAACGTCAGAGATGAATACCCGATTATGCAGAAGAGGACGACTCCGACACCGAATGCCCGCCAAGTGTCTTTCTGTCGCAGGACCTCTAAGTCAAGACCTGCGCTCATGAAACGCGGAATTAGCGCCGACTTTTGATTCCGGCGGGAGTTCTGCTCTCAATGTGAGTCATCACGCTTATTGCCAGATTCAGATTCAGGAGATTAGAGGGCTCGTGGTCTAGGGGTTATGACGTCGCCTTCACACGGCGAAGATCGCAGGTTCAATTCCTGCCGAGCCCACCATCTAGATTAATTCGTGAAGTAGAGAAGAAGCTCCAATCCTCAATCTGCCCGGACCTTGGATTGAGGAATCTTGTGAATTCACAATTCCGATTAGTCGATTCACATCATCTAGAGTGCCGATTCCTCCTGACAGTTTTACCCCGGGTCGACTTCCCATCGTCACCCCGTGTCTCATGACCTCAAAAGACAGAAGCTCAGCAGCCTCTTCACTGCATCCACCCCGCTTTCCCGTACAGGTCTTGACGAAATCAGCGCCTGAGGCCAGCACCATGCGAGTGCGGGCACGCATACTACGCTCATCCAACAAAGGAGTCTCAATAATCACCTTGAGAATACAATCGGCGGTCGCTTCTCTCATCGCAATCAGCATCGCCTGCTCCGCCTGTCCAGGAGCCTCTTCTGAGGGCTCAAGAACACAGTCTATCTCGTCGGCGCCCGCCTCTACCGCTTGCCTGATTGCAGCGGCGACTTCCTCCGGGTTGTCACCGCCAACTGGGAAACCTGCGGCCACGGCGCTGATCGAGATCCCCCTCAATCTCTCTGCGACATAGGGGACGTGCTCTGAGAATACGCAAACAGAAGCAGGACGGTGTAAGTTGGCCAATCCGCACAACTCATCCAAGCTGGATTCTGATGCACCGTGGTCTAGTAATGTCAGGTCGAGAATGTCCAGAGCTCCGCGTGCATCCATAGAGCTTCACCCGTGACGGGACTCGAAGTCTTGCATGAAGCCAACCAATGCTTCGACGCTTTCTATCGGACAGCCATTGTACATACTCGCTCTAATCCCGCCCACGCTGCGGTGTCCCTTGAGGCCACCTAGGCCGGAATCCATCGCCTCATTCAGAAAGTCTCCTTCAAGATTAGTGTCGGCTAGACGCCATGTGACATTCATCACAGAACGAGACCCTCCATGTGCATGTGGCCTCCAGAAATCGCTTCTATCCAATTCGCCGTATAATTTCGAGGCCTTCTTACCGTTCCTTTCAACAGCACCGGTGAGTCCACCATTACGCTCAACCCAAGCCAGAACTCGGTCGAGGACGAAGATGCCGAAGGTGTTGGGAGTGTTGAACATCGAGCCCTTGGCCGCATGTGTCCTGTAGTCGAGCATGGTAGGCAAACCATCGTAGCATCTTGATAGAGCCCAAGGAGATAGGATAGCTAGAGTCACTCCGCTAGGTCCGAGATTCTTCTGGGCACCAGCATAGATTAGATCGTGCTCGGAGACATCGATAGGAACGCCGCAGATATCCGAACTTGCATCCACAACCCTTGGCTTCCCACCACTATCTGGAAGATGATGGAATTGGGTTCCAAACAGAGTGTTGTTAGAGGTATAATGGACGTAGTCGGCATCATCCCTGATAGAGTAGTCTCCATCCGATGGAACGGATTTGAAATTCTCATCAGAACCATCCCAAGCAGCAACACAGTCCCCCACCCTGCTCGCTTCCTTTAGGGCCTTTTTTGACCATGTCCCGGATACTATGAAGTCTGCCTTTCCTCCATTGCCAATGAGATTCAATGCAGTCATGTAGAACTGTGTCGAAGCTCCCCCTTGTAGTAGCAGGACCTTGTAATCGTCAGGAACTGATAACAGGCCTCTGACCCTAGCCTCCGCTGAGTCGATGACCGCTTGGAAAGTGTCCGAGCGGTGCGAGACCTCCATCAGGCCAAAACCGCTGTCTGAAAGGTTAGGTAGGGCTGAAGAAACCTCCTCAACGACCTCATACGGCAGTACAGCAGGTCCGGCACCGAAGTTATGGATGCGACCTACGGGCTGCACAAACGGACGTCTAGCCCCCAGTCTTTCAGTTCATCGGAGGCACGACAGAATAATTTCCGAGTGGCCGGACGGGTTGCCATGCTGCGCATAGGTTTGGTCATGCTGCAGGGCGCTAGACATGTCCACATGTCGGCACTTCAGAAGGCTGCTGATGAGTGTGGCATTGCAATTAGTCTGCATGAGTTGAGGATGGCATCAGATCTAGTAGAGGCAGACCCACACGCATTGGTTCTCCCCGGTGGCGAGTCGACTACAATGAGGTTGACGGGAAATCATGAGGCTTCTGGACTTCTCCCAGCAGTCTTTGATTGGATTCGAAGCGATTTATCTCACCCCGTCCTTGGAACCTGTGCTGGAGCTATTCTTCTCTCAGACCCTCAAGATGGCGGCGAGCCTCTTATTCCGGCTAGTATAGATCGCAACGCCTATGGTGGACAGGCCAACTCTTTCCAAGACGAGGTTTACTCAGAGATCCTAGGTAGGGATTTCCCTGGTATTTTCATCCGTGCCCCCAGATTCGACTCGGTTGACGACTCCGCACAGGTGGCTGCGACCCATGAAGGAGGAGTAGTCGGTATCAGGTATGGTAACAGACTCGCCCTCACCTTCCATCCCGAGCTCTCCACGGACACGGGATTCCACCGCTGGCTAATTGAGGTGGCTGCGGAGGTAGCGGCATGAGCATCAACCTACCTCTCTCAAAGATTGACACTTTGCCCGAGGCGGCAGAAGAAGGAGATTCAGAAGGCTGCATCCAGTGCCAGATGGGAAGCAAACTGGTTCTATTCGTAACTGGTAACTGCCACTGGCAGTGTGACTATTGTCCTCTTTCTGAAACCCGTCGTGACATTGACCATATGTTTGCAAATGAGCGACGTTGTGAGAACTTCGACGAGGTTATCGAGGAGGCCAGAGCAATGCGAGCTACTGGTGCCGGGATTACCGGAGGCGATCCACTCATGGCCAGAGAGAGGACGCTAGAGGGAATTCGAATTCTCAAGGAAGAGTTCGGTCCATCCTTCCACCTGCACATGTACACAAGTATCCCATTCAGGACGGAATGGGCCCCAGAGTTTGCCGAGGCAGGACTCGATGAGATTCGATTCCATCTGCTAGACTTGGAATCGGAGAAGTATCGAGATGTAATCGCTGCTTGTACTGAGGCTGGAATCGAGACTGGAATAGAACTGCCCTGCGAGCCAGATAAGGAGTTAGAGCTGGTGCAACTGCTCGAGGATTTACGTGAGTTCAAAATCAACTTCCTAAATCTGAATGAGTTGGAAATTACCGTGGGCAATCACGACAACATGGAACTGCGAGGTTTCAATCTGTCAACGGAAATAACTGCGGGAGCAGAAGGATCCTCGCAGCTAGCCCAGATGCTCAGAGATCGAGTCAATAGTGCAGCTAGTGGGCAGCCCGACCCCACAGACTCAGTTGTTCGTCAGCCATATGGATTCCATGTCAAGTTCTGTACTGCTGTGTACAAGGACGCAGGACAATTGAGAAGGAGATTCGAGCGCAGAGGAGAAGCGACTATCTCGCCTCATGAGACTCTAACTGAGGACTCGACGCTGATGTTTGGGGCTGTCTATGCATCTGCAGAGGACCAGGCCTCTTGGATTGAGGAGATTGCAGAGATTACTGGCCTACCTCCTAGATTCATGCTTTGGGACTCTGAAGAAGGTAGAATCGAGTTGCCTCTGGTAATTGCAGAGTCTATTGCCGATGTGGTAGATGCACCGGTAGCGATGGTAGAAGTCACACCTACTTTCGATAGGATGGAAGTGACAGTCGTCTGGCTTAATGATTCAAACTGAATCTCTAGTTCTTCGTTGGGTTCATAGGTCCTCGACTCGGACTCCATGTCATGCCAGTCAGGCAAGGTAATCCGGAAGCGGCTGGAGTCAATCCTTTCCGCAGGCTTTCGGCCTCTCAAGTCATCACTTGGAACTCTTGCAACAGGCTGTGGTACTACAACTACATCGAGCGCCTGAAGTCACCCCTGCCCCCTCAGATTATTCGTGGCAATGCAGTAGAGGAGTGCATCTGCCGAGTCCTTCGAGATTCCCCAGTACTAGTCTCAGCCAATGCAGAGGACGAGATGATATCTCCTCTGCTTGAAGACGGCTCACCGGACTATGACAACCAATTGGCATGGCCCGGCCCCGCTGCAATCGAGTTGTCCGAAGAAAAGTGGCCAACCGACAAGGATTCACTTCTCAGTTGGGCCGAAGCCCGAGCAGAGGTGCATTTTGACAGGTGCTGGGAGGCTGCAGTCAATGACTGGCTGACTTCTACTAACAGGACTGGTTCAGCCAATGACGCGGACCCCGATGAAGCAAGAGAGATGGTCAGAGCTGGCCTTAGGATGCACCTAGACCAAGTTGAGTCTTGCCTGAATTCTGGTGGCGGTCCAAGTTTGGCGAATTGGAGAGCAGGCGAAGACAGAGGTCACTGGCCAGCCCCAGACGGATTCCCTCGTCAGTGGAATCGGCCCCACCCATGTGCCAAGGAGTCGGGTGATGTCTCATGGTGTGAGGCATGGGAGTTGGCAAGACCATGGTTTGTCGACCCGGATGCAGGACAGTGGAAACAGACCACTTCACATCCAGATGAGTGGTTCCAAGGAGAGTATGATATGGTCTACGGCTGGACCGGCAGAATCAGAATAATCGATCTCAAAGCTTCCATTGGGAGAGGGGATCGCTCAGCCGGATATATCGACCAACTGCGCCTCTATTGCTGGCTTTGGTGGGAAACTCATGACAGGTCTGAGGAAGTCGAGGCGCTGGAGATTTGGTATCTTGGAGCAGGGGCGATTAAGAAAGTAACATGCCCCTCTGGAGAGGAGATGGAAACACTCTCTGTCGAACTCTCTGAGTTGTATCAGAAAATTCATGCCAGAGACCCCTATTTGGACGAATGCCCTCCCGAACCGTCTCCTCTGCATTACTTCGATAACGGAGGCGTGCCATCTGAGACTCCGATTGACCAAGATCCAAGAGCTCGCTGCAAATACTGCGATTTACGAGGAGTTTGCGAGGGTAGCGACCACGAATTGGACTTACCTCTGGAGCGTAGTTTAGATCGCTTCGGGCACACTTGGCCTATCACTCCGCTCGGAGAGATTGTGACCCGGGTCAATGTGGTCGGCGAAGTCTCAGGCCTGCGTGGCCCGAATCTTTCCGAGGACGGCTCTGTAGAACTTGCATTCACTCTGCAGGAAGGATATGATCGAGCCAAGGTACAACCTTCTCGCTATGGTGCGCCCAGAGAAGTGACTCGCTCAATTTCTAGCGGAAGCCGAGTACGAATCGAGAACGCCATGGCTTCGATGTGGAAGGGAGAGATAGTGTTGGACCTCGATGAGAAATCTTCTGTCAAAATTGCTGAAGAGTCTGATGAGGCGACAATTGTAGATATTGAGACCAAGGTAAATGCCGTAGGTAGGATTTGGTCAATCAACGCCTTCCCCGATGGAGAAGGAGTTAGCAGATGGTCTGTGACACTAATCGATCAGACCGGCTCAGCTGGGGTCGTTGCATTCAGACAGTTCATCCCACTCGCTGCTGCAGGAGTGAAGAGAGGCGATGAAATAGCGATTCTCAACGGTGAAATTGGTGAATTCAACGGGCAACCACAGGTTAGAATCGGCCCCGGGGGGCGCTTAGTGGTCTTACGAGATTCTTCAGAAGTGCCAGAATACTAATGGCGCCGAGAGAGGGATTTGAACCCCCGCGTCCAATGGACAGTGGATTTCGAATCCACCGCAATACCGGGCTATGCGATCTCGGCAGCGCTCCGGCCACCTGCGAATCAAACATAAGGCTGACCCGATGTGTGAAGGCCGTGAGAATTCAGGTAGAGCATGATGGAGATTCTCTAACCTTAGAGTCCGAGGTACCAATCACTATCTCTGAGGTTCTAGAGACGATGTCAATCCCTGCATCTACTGTCCTAGCTGTTCACAAGGACACGATTGTACCTCATACGTCGATTATTGAATCAGATATCAACCTCGAGTTGATTGTAGTCTCTTCTGGAGGATAGGCGACTAGACGTAGAAGTCACCAGTCTCTCCTTCAGTCATCGCCAGAGTCTCTTCCAGATCTCCTCCAGCATTCATCTCATCGAGAATCCTTGCCGCAGTCTTCTCTGTAGAATCTAGGCTCAAATCAATTGGTAATTCAAATGCTGCTTCAATCCAGCTTGCCAATCTATCAGCAGCAACGACATCCGCACTGGCCCCCATTGTCTCAGCTACCAGCCCGATGGTGGAGACTGAAAACAGCGGAGAGAGTGATATGAGGAGTCCCGCGACACCAATCATCCCTGCTTCGGGATGTTCTCTGCTCACAGGAATGTCACCTTCTTCGAGCCTTTTCCTGACCCCAGCGTCAGAGCAGATGACGTGTATCTGCCTATCTTCTGCACCAGCGGCAAGTCCTGCGAGGACCAGTAATTGAGGGGTATTTGAGTCCGAAGCGAGTTTGAGTATTGCCTCAGACACCTCATGCTGCCCTGCTGCAGTCATAGGTTGCAGATTACCGCCGACTGTTATCACCGACCTTCCATCAGGAAGTAATACTGAGTCTATTCGAATTCTTGGAGGGGCCAATAGAGAATCTCCATCCAATGTTGAATGAGGAGGGAAGTCGGGATGCAAAATCCATGCGAGAGTCCGAGAAGGGTGCTTCTCAACTAGTGAGTCTACGACTAACTTCCCCACATTTCCCACTCCTGGAACCGCCTCCAACATTGCAGCATGCTCAGGGAGACTGTCTCCAATAAGCCAGTGAATCTTGGTTCGATTCATTCCTCTTCACTCTCCTTCTTTCTGGTCGTGGGCAAGGAATCCAACCACTCATCACTACCGACGTTCATGCGCTTACGCCTCCTGGCCCCTTGCGGGTCTTCGGGAGAATACTTCAACGGAGACACTGCGACCATTGCAGCCCCGCATCCTCCACACCTAATCCCGATACCATACTCGCCACACGAGGTACACATTTGCAGTCTAGTCCTGACCATGCTATCGAACTGCTTGCACTCGGAAGGGTCAATGAAGTCTATGCTCGCCAGAGCCTTCTCAGAGACGTTCGGCCGCTATTGAACCCTCTACCGAAGCCAAGCTATCCGAGGCCGCCTTCTGTGCCGCCTCCCAGACTGCCTCAGCAGCCTGATAGTCGGGAGCCCTGATGTCGACTCTGTAGTGTGGTGCTCCATCATAATGACATGTGATTGTGACTTCCTCCAGATCCTCACCGCAAGATTCTGCAGACAGCAGTGCATCGCGAATCGAATTAACTCCCTCGGGCCCCCAGACTTGGATGTCAAACTCTCCTCTGATCTCAACGAATGGAGGGACGATGTTCTCTACTGCTAACTCGGTAACAACTGAAATCCAATCTCCGGTGAAACCGGCTTCGATCAATGCAGTATCACTCATGGCGCACTCTTCTAGGGCTCCATACAGAGTTCCAAAAATCTCTCTCATTTCGTCACAAATCGCCGCAGTTTTCGCCTTATCCCAGCCGATTCTTTCGGCCGCTACACGCATCATCTGACTTGCTCTCTGGCGATTCTTCCAGGCTTGGAGCGTGTCTCTTCTACGCTCCTCAGAAACAGACTTAATCGATAATTCAATTCTTTGTTTGTCTTTCCTGACTTGGATGGCCTTAGCAACCACTCTCTGACCTTCTCTCAGGTGAGCGCTGATATTCTTGACCCATCCGGATGCGACCTCTCCGATGAATACGAAACCAGTCTTGCCTTCGTATCCCTCAAGGGCTAGATATGCACCGTTCTCTTTGACACTACTGACTACACAAATCAGTAATTCACCTTCTTCTGGCCAAAGGTCGGAATTCACCATATGACACCCCCCTCACTCGAGGACGTCAATGATTGTGCTTCCAGATAGGTCCGCTCTGCCTCCGGCCGGACTCGCCAAAGTGGCACCGCAGATGGCACAGGAGATTGAGGTTGACGCCCTATCAAAGATGATGGCTTCGTGACCACAGTCACGGCAGTTGACTCGCAGGAACCTACCACTCATCTTCTCACCTCTCACTTGTCTACTAGCTCGAACTTCCTAGCTCTTTTCCCTGCAGGAGAATGTGCCTTTCCAGTCTCTGTACATCGGTAAATCAAGTTGACTCTCTTAGTTGGCTTCTCGCCCGAAGGCTTGGGCCTAGGAAAACCACGGTAACCCGATGTTACCTTGCGAAATCTTCGCTGACCCCACTTCAGTTCACTGGCACGCCGCTTCTTGACTCTCTCGACGGTGTGCTCGGTATGTTTGCCAGCTGCGGGACTGTAGCGCTTTACTGTCCTAGGCATCTTGACCATGGGCTCACCTCGCGTCCTGCGACATCGCGGCCACCGATGGCCCATTTATGAACTCTATCTAGCGTACTGCGGAGCGAATTCGCATAGCCAGAGTCACAAATACGATGTAATGCCATTCGCCGCCAACAGACGTGTCATTGGGTGCTGCACAGGTCTGGGTCGGGTTCTGTCTCGCTGGAATCGGATTTGCTATGCATAGAACGGGGCCCGCATTCAAGAGGCACCCTGCCGGGATTCCGATTGCGCTACTCGGTCTTGCACTGCTTCTTCTGCATTCGGAACCGCCAGAGCCAGAATCACTTCTAGTACAGGCGACAATCGATGCAGTACCTTGGATTGTCGCCGCAGTAATCGGATCAAATCTAGTACTCTCAGGAGCTCCAACTTACTCGGATTCAAAACCACTTTTGCTCCTAGTAGGTTGGGCTACGATGCTCGCTGCTTGGTACTTCATGCTAGAAATTCTTCCCGATTTGTCTTTAATTGAAATTCTTTCATGGCTGAGCTCAATCCTAGGAGCAGCCTTGGCAATAGTCGTATTTGCCCAATCAGTCAGGTATACTGAGGGCAAAACTCCTGTTGAACCAGAGACCAAACCTCTGAGTGAGAAAGAAAGGAAGTACGTTCAGAGCGTCCTAAGGCGCCATTTGGAGGCACCAGATGAGTCCTGATATGGAAATGATTCTGAGCGCTTTCTTGGGCTCTGCTGCCTTAACTTCGCTTCTTATCGTGCTTGCCATGATAGGAACTCTAAATCCATACCATCGCCCTGCGATTCCACTTACTTCAGTTACAATAGTGATTGTCGCTTCGACCTATCTTGTATCGATCTCATTAGGAGAAACTCTGGATATGATGGCCTTCAGAAACAATCTCGTGAACGGAGCACTTTCCCTATTCGACTTGCTTTACCTAGGATTTGCAGTCCTCACCGCTCTAATCATGCGGGCTTCTCTCAGAAAGAGCCCTGAAGACCCTCTGATAGCGCTTTCAGAAGCCGAATCCAACCCCGAGTGATGCACCTCCATTGGGCAACTCTCATAACACCCTCTTCGGTCGCCGCGCTGTCCTAGGTGGTAGCGATGTCAAAGGGAACACCCAGTATGGGGAAGAGGCAGAAGTCAACACACATCAGGTGTAGACGCTGCGGCAGACACTCGTATCACAAGACCAAGAGCGTGTGTGCCCACTGTGGCTATGGCGCTACAGCTAGGATTCGAAAGTACAGGTGGAACAAGCGTTCACGTTCCATGGGTTCAGGTAAGTGACCCGGAAAGTGCTAAGTCCTTCACTGCCAGCGCGGAGCGTTATCCGATGTGCGGTATCATCGGTATCTTGGGCCATCCACTCGCACAGGTAGCGAATAGCATCTACGATGGCATGCTGGTCCTACAGCACCGCGGACAAGATGCTGCAGGAATAGTCACCAGCGATTCGGACAACATCTACCACAGGCGTGCTAATGGGCTAGTCAGAGATGTGTTCAGGGCCAAGCACATGTCTAAACTGATTGGGAATATGGGGATGGGACATGTTCGCTATCCGACCGCGGGTTCGAGTTCAGTCGCCGAGGCCCAACCGTTCTACACAAACACTCCCTTCGGAGTCAGCCTAGCTCATAACGGCAATCTAAACAATACAAACGATATCATCAACGGATTGCTTGAGTATGACCACAGGAGAATCAATACCAGCTCCGACTCCGAGGCCCTGCTGAATCTATTTGCAGCAGAGATTCAAAGATCAGTAAATGGAAGACCAGGTGGGCTCGAGGCCCTTTCCGAGGATGACATCTTCCGAGCCGTAGAGAGAACTCACCTTAGGGTCGAGGGAAGTTACAGCGTGATTGCGATGATTACTGGATGGGGTCTTGTTGCATTCAGAGATCCTCACGGAATTAGGCCTCTGTTCATGGGAGTCTGTGATAACGATGGTTTCACTGAGAGAATGTTCGCTTCAGAAAGCGTCGCATGCTCTGCTCTGGACTTCACTCCAGAGCGAGATATCGCACCAGGTGAGGCCGTTATAGCGAGGGTGGACGGCTCGTTCTCGGCAAAGCAGTGCCATTCAGAGCCGAGTCACACACCGTGCATCTTCGAGCATGTCTACTTCGCCCGCCCCGACTCTACAATAGACGGAATCTCAGTTCACGGGGCCCGCCTTCGTATGGGAGCAGCACTGGCTAGACGTGTACTCAAGGAGCGCCCCAATCATGGAATTGATGCTGTTATTCCGGTCCCTGACAGTGGTAGGATTGCCGCCATGGAGATGGCCAGATCACTGGGTGTGGATTACCGCGAGGGCTTCGTGAAAAATCGCTACATAGGCCGGACATTCATCATGCCTGGACAATCGATGAGGAAAGAGTCCGTCAAGAAGAAACTCAACACCATTGACTGGGAGTTCGCAGGCAAGACGGTGATGATTGTTGATGATAGCATTGTGAGGGGAAACACCTCGCGCAGAATCGTCGATATGGCCAAGGAAGCCGGCGCTAAGAAAGTCTTCTTCGCTTCATCCGCACCCCCAATAATCCATCCGAATGTCTACGGAATCGACATGCCCGCCCGTGCAGAATATGTCGCACATGACCGTACTATCGGTGAGATATCTGACGCCATCGGCGCTGATTGGTTAATCTATCAGGAACTGGGTGATTTAGTCGAAGCTTGCCTCGGAGAAGGTAAGGACAGGCCGGCAAACTTCGACTGTTCATGTTTCGACGGTGTTTATGTGACCGGAGGAATAACCGAGGAATATCTGTCCAGAGTTGAGAGTGCGCGTAACGATGCGGCAAAGACATAACAGTCGCGGACGCGGCAGAATGAAGTCACACCGGTCAATCACGAGCCGTGAGAGCCACAATTCCTGCACTAGCATCGACCTCACTAAACGAGGTCGCAAGACACTTCTGTGAATTGGAAGAGGGCAACTTTGCCGTGGGGTTTGATTCGGGTTCTCTGCACGTCTACGGCTCTGATGGAGTAATCATCAGTACTGTTGAATTGCAAGAGAAGATAATCGGGCTAGCTAATTCAAATGGCAACATCATTGCTGCAACCAGTACCGGAGGAGTCAGGGCTTTCCAAGGTAAACCAATTTGGGAATACGATATTGAATCGGGTTGCGAGATGATTTGTTCTCACCCTAGTGGAGTACTTGTGGCAGATTCATCAGATAGACTGCTGCTAGTTTCATCACAAGGGAGTCTACTGCAATCAATCGAGTGCAAATCTCCGATGGCAATTACCTGCTCTGAGAATGGTTTCTGTGCCGCCGCCTTGGAGGACGGTACCATACTGATTCTCAACGCCTCACTGGAGGTAATTCATGAGTCCATGGCCGCTGCCGACGATGTTGAGACCGTTTCTTGCATAGAGTTTCGAAGTGATGACGTTCTGATGGTTGCTAGGAACTCATTGGGCGTAGTAGTCGACAATCGCCCTGAGAACAGGATTGAGTGCTGGCATCCCGAGAGAGGCCTGCTGAACACTACTGAGGTTTTCTCCAGAGTTACTTGCATGCTCCCAACAGATTATGGAGTTCTGGCAGGGTGCTTCGATGGCTCTTTGTTGAAGATGGAGATTGGTAGCAACGATCCAGAAACCATCTCCCAATTCGAATACCAAGTTTCGTGTATTACTATCTGGGGCGACGATCTACTAGTTGCCTCATGGTTCGACGTATTCAGAGTCTCAAATGACAGATTAATAATTTGGCAGTTCGAGCACCCTGGAATAGTCGACTCCATATTGCCCTTGGGGGAGAGAGTGGCCCTGATAGGTGATGATCGCAAGTCAGGGAGTATCCCATCACCAATCGTAATTATCGATCCAGATACTCCTGCATCCGAAGATCACATTTCATACAATTACACGGATGAGAGCGAGGAGTTCTCCGGCTCTCTATCTCCCGAAGAGGAGGCGTTAGCTGAGTCTAGGCCAGAACCCAATCTGGAATCTGATCAGATTCTTCAAGACCTCAATGAGGAGGACGAGAAAGAACCGGAAGAAGCCGAAATAGAGCCCGATATTCTACGTGAATTGTCTGCCTCAGCGCGCTCCATCAATTTACCTCCGGTAGCCGATACGGGCGAGGATATCACGGTTGAATCCGATGATGAAGGTAAGGCAGAGGTATTGCTCGATGGAAGTAGTTCATACGACCCGGATGGCGACATAGAATCGTGGGCCTGGGAAGATGAGAGGCAGAGAGTAATCGGCAATAGCGACAGAATCAGAGTTAAGATCGCAAAAGGAGTTCATGTGTTCTATCTGACGGTCACAGATGACAAGGGCTCAGCAACTAGGTCGTCAATAACTGTCCATGTGAAGTGACTACAGCTTTGCCAACTCTGACTTGAGTGCTGGCAGTGCATCTTCCCAAGTAGCAACTATACCGTAGTCAGCAACTCCAAAGATAGGGGCATCAGGATCCTTGTTGATTGCAACGATGTACTTACTCGTCTTCATTCCGGCCAGATGCTGTATCGCCCCACTGATTCCGACTGCGATGTATAGGCTCGGAGTAACTGTCTTCCCAGTCTGGCCGACCTGCATGCTGTGAGGAATCTCGTCCCAAGTATCCACAGCAGCCCTACTGGCGCCAACAGCAGCCCCAATCATATCTGCTACATCATTAAGGTGTGAGAAGTTGGATGGGTCCCCCATGCCTCTTCCTCCTGAGATGATGATATCTGCCTCGGTGACGTCTAGCCTCTCACTGGCCTTGGCGATAGCCTCCTTGACTGCCAATCCTACATCTGCGGTCTGATTGACTGTGCTGACATCTGAACCGCCTCCATCAGGAGCAGCATCGAAGGCATTAGCACGAAGAGTGATTACACAGGGCCCTGATACATTTGATGTCTCCATTGCCTTGCCAGAGTAGATTGGCCTAGTGACAACGATGCCAGATTCTAATCCAGTAGCGTCTTGGATAACTGGAATCTTTCTTCTTGCGGCTAGGGATGCTGCAATGTCTCTGCCTCGAGGAGAGGCTGCTCCCAGAACCAAATCTCCGGTTATCTGCGAGTCAAGAGCAGTAGCCCATGCTCCCCCCTCGTAAGTTCCGAAGCAGTCACCTTCGACCGAGATGACCTTGGAGACACCAGAGATAGAAGAGGCCTCGGATGCCCCGACTCCGCCAGGGCAGAGAACTGTCGGATTGCCTCCGATTGAAACGGCCGCTCCAACCAATTGGGCAGTAACTGGTGTTAGTCCATCAGCAGTAGAATCAGCGATTACTGTTACATCCATATTAATCACCTAAATTACGTTGGCCTCATCTCTCAGTTTACCCACTACGGTAGCTACTGAATCGGCCCCTTCGAACTTCTGTCCAGGTGGCTTCTCAGGAGGTGGGGAGTGACTAACTAGGGTTACTCTTGATTCACCCATTGAAACACCAAGATCCTCGGGTGAAACAGTTTCTATGACTTTCTTCTTTGCCATCATGATTCCTCTTACATTGGGTCTGCGAAGCTCCTCTGAGCCCTTATCGAAAGCAAACACACAAGGTGCAGAAACATGCACTCTTTCGTCGCCACCTGAACTGGCACGAAGAGCGAGAAATCCATCTCCATCGGCAGTCACTACGGAGACATGAGATACGCAACTTGCATCCATTAGCATGGCCACTCCTGGCCCAGTAGATCCACCATTAGTGTCAGCAGCTTGCTTGCCGCAGAATACGACATCACAACCTGCCCTTTCCAGAGCGGCTGCTAGGACTGATTGAATCTGGGTACTGTCAAGAGAATCCTGACCGTCAATTTGCACGTGCATTAGAGAATCTGCGCCAACTGCGGCAGCATCGGTAAGCATCTTGGCAGCACGCGCGGGACCACATGTGACTGCAACGACATCGCCCCCGCCGGCTTCTTTTAGCCTCAGAGCACTCTCTAGGGCGTACTCGTCATATGGACTCATTGACCACTTACTGACTGCAGACTCATCGACCCTGCCTCCAGAGACTCCAATCTTGGCGGTAGTATCGGGAACTTGCTTTAGTAGAACACCTATGGCCATGGTAACAGTACCCCGAGCGCCAGCCCCGCTATCAATTTTCGGAAATCCCAGTATGACTCTACCTAGGGCTCTCTAGTGAATGACTGGATACCTGTAATGTGACGTCCTAGGATTAGGTTGTGGATATCGTGAGTACCTTCGTAGGTCTTCACAGACTCCAGATTGGCCATGTGTCTCATGATTGGATACTCATCTAGAATTCCATTTGCTCCGTGAATATCTCTGGACATCCTAGCAATCTCCAATGCGATGTCGACATTATTCATCTTGGCAAGAGAGATATGCTCAGGAATCCAAGTCCCATCATCCTTCTTCTTGCCTAAGTGATATGCCAGAAGTTGAGCCTTGGTAATCTCTCTAAGCATCCAAGAGAGCTTGTTCTGCACTAACTGGAAAGATGCTATTGGATGGCCGAATTGAATTCGGCTTAATGCATACTCCTTGGTCGAGTTGAAGCAAGATTGCGCTGCTCCAACTGCGCCCCATGAAATGCCAAATCGAGCATTATTCAGACAGCTGAATGGACCCTTGAGCCCCTTTACTCCGGGCAGAATCCTATCCTTAGGAATCTCACAGTCTTGGAACACCAACTCGCTGGTGACACTAGCCTTCAGTGAGTGCTTCCCCGTCATCTCGGGAGCGGAGAAGCCAGGGTCATCCTTCTCGACGATGAATCCGCGAATCACTCCGTCTAACTTAGCCCAAACCACAGCTAAATCAGCGATAGTACCGTTGGTAATCCACATCTTTGCACCATTAAGTAAGTAGTAATCCCCCTTATCTTCGGCTCGAGTAATCATGTCGCCGGGATTTGAACCATAATCAGGCTCAGTCAAGCCGAAGCAACCGATTAGCTCACCCGTTGCCATTCTAGGTAAGTAGTGATTCTTCTGCTCCTCGCTACCGAAGTCCCAGATGGGGTACATCGCCAGAGAGCCCTGGACACTGGCGAACGACCTCACACCGCTGTCTCCACGTTCCAACTCTTGGCAGATTAGCCCGTAAGCGATGTATGACAGGCCGGGACATCCGTAACCCTTCAGAGGAGCGCCAAGAATTCCCATTTCTCCTAGATCAACTCTCCACTTGTCCGGGAACACTCCATCGTGGCATGCCTCCTCTATGTTGGGAATGACTTCCTTGTCCACCCAGTCCCTAACCATGTCGCGGACCATTTTCTCCTCCTCGGTCAGGAGGGCATCGATATCGTAGAAGTCCAAAGCCTCGTATGCCATATCTCTCACCTATCGCGACCGCGTAGCCCAAATGAACGTTGCCAACTAACGCCCCCTCTTTCTGCGCGACTCACGTTTAGCCATTCGCTTCTCATCATCCGTACCGAACCTCTGTGTAAACCAATTCTGTAGTCTTGGAGAAAAACTCAAACTGACACTAAGAATCACCAACAATGTAGCAACCGGTATCGCAATCAGAATCCAAGCACCTAGGATTCCGCCGGGAACGGTTTCAGAGGGAGGATGATACTGAATCAGTGTGCCCCTGTCAGTCAGAATCCACCCACTGTCCCTATCTGTCGGCCAGGAGGAGACAATTCTCTGCCCAGCTATGTTAACATCGAAGTCCTCGACATCAGAATTCTCCAACCAAGGAAAAGTTGCATTATCACTCAAATCGTGTTCATACATAGAGAATGGAGTGGCTGAGATAACGGACCTATCTCCTGTCTGTCCCGAAATACCTGTGAATGTACCCTCAATCTCGGTGATTTGGCTAATGCCCAAGTCCGACAACCAAGGTATTTCGGAATTCAACAGGATGATTCCTATATTACGGTCGCCCGAAATCGCAATGCATCTTCCAGCATCCACAGGAGGACAATATACGTCCTGCCAGGGATATCCTGTTCCCCCTATCCAATATATTTCGTGATCCCTGTCAATCACGCCTATTCCATCTACTATGCTGGTAACTACGCAAAGCATCTGAGAGGTGTGACAATCTATCGCTGTGACATCGCTATTTCCTCGCCCTACTATTGGGTGAACTTCTGCACCACTATCAGCTGCAGCCCTCATTCTCCACAACCAGCCGTCTTCACCGCCGATGTAAGCCCAAGAGCCACCAGGATTCCAAGCAACTGAGTACAAGTCAACGTTACCAAAATCAAGGTCTCCTCCAGCATCGGTAATCGAATGATTACTGCTAGCATATCTCAGAACTTCTCCCTGATCGCCGACAAATAGAGCGGTCTGCCCTCCCGGGTGGAAATCACCTGCATGCAAGTCGATTTTTTCGTTCCAAACCAACTCAATTCTATCAGTTGGATCAGATGAGTCGAGTAGTTCGAGATAAGCATCGGCCCCGTAGACAATCACCTTCTCACCCGCGGGGTCTATTGCTGCCCCTTCGATACCGAGATCTTCTTCCGCTAGACTAACCACTTCATCCAATACTACTGCAGATTCTGCTTGTACATGTGCTGCTAGCATCAAAGATACCAGAAGAACCGACAACACCCTCGGCGTAGAGGAGCTCATGTACAGCGGACGGGCGACTTCTGTTTAGCCCGTTCGACGAACCCTGAGCTGCGAATGGCAACAGCATTCAAGAAGTCGCGAGCCAGCGCCGCGGCATGGAGAGATTCGATGTCAAGAGAGGACTAGTGAAGCAGGTTTCGGAGAATGGAGGTCTAGCGACGCTAGCCAGTGAGTACTTCGACGACGTCTCTGGTAAAGGAGACAACTCATTCACCGCCTCTCACGGAGTGATGACTTCAATTGAGGCAAACTACAATGAGAAAGGGGCGCTTATTGTGGATGTCACCAATGTGCCACCGAACTTTGAGGACCCTGATGCAGTCAAGGCTGCTATGGACGACAGGAAAAGATGGACAACATTCCTCGATGCAGCTACTGGTTACAACTCCAAGCAGAGAGGCGACAAGGCGAAGGAATGGGCCAAGAAGGCAAGCAAGGCCAAGTCAGCAATCTCAGCCGCCCGCCACTTCATGTCAATGTCCGAAAACACACCAGAAGACCTCGTTTCTCAGGCAGAATCTATGATTATTGAGATAGAGGAGGCTCTTGAGAAGGGAGATAATACCAAGGCTGCTGGCAGGGCCGAGAAGTTGTCAAAGTTGCTCGATTGAGGTTAGTATGGAAAATAATGATCCGATGACATCACTCAGTGATGATGACAGGGATCGCATTGACAGAATGTTCGCCGGCTGTGCAGAGGTAATCGGCGTCGAGCATGTAGCATCTGCCATCGCCAAGGGGATAACTCACTCTGGAGATGGCCAATTAGTCGCTTACATCGGACTTGAGCCGAGCGGCAAGGCGCATGTGGCGTATGTTCTGCTAGCCGACACTATTCGCGACATGCTAGATGAAGGTGTGAACGTGATCATCCTACTCGCCGACTGGCATGCTTGGGTGAATGATAAATTTGATCGCGATATGGATAAAATCAAGATTGCAGGTGATTACCTAGCGGAGACATTCAGGGGACTTCTCGACAATCCTCCGGAAGGCGAAGGGCCCGGAGAGTTGAGATTCCTAAGGGCATCAGAATTGATGGATTCAGGCAAGTACTGGGAGAGAGTTCTGAGGTGTTCGAAGAACATGAGCTTGTCCAGAGTCAGACGTACATTCAGTATAATGGGGCGCGATGAAGACTCCTCTGATCACGACCTTGCAGCATTCTACTACCCCGCTCTACAGGCTGCGGACATCTTCGAGCTGGGAGTAGACATTGCATTCGGAGGAATGGACCAGCGCAAGGCCCACATGTACATGCGAGAGGTCGCCGACAAGTACAATTGGACCAAGGCCACTTGCATTCATACTCCAATGATGTCCGGACTCAAAGGCCCTGGAGGGAGAATGGAATCCTTCGACCACAAGATGTCGAAATCTGACCCAGGCAATGCAATTCTACTTGATGACGATAGGGATTCGTTGAGGAAGAAGATGCGGGGGGCTTTTCTTGAAGTCGGCAATACTGAGTCTCCAGTTTTCGAGATAGTTCGTCTAATCATCATGCCCCGCCAAGGCTCAATAACAGTGACTCCCGATCCAAAGTACGGAACGCCATCGACTTGGAATGACCTAGATTCATTCATTTCAGCAATATCGGACGGCTCTATCCATCCGCTCGATGCGAAAATGGCGGTCGCCGACGCGTTATCTGATGTAATGGAGCCGCTAGCACAGCATTTTTCATCCAAATCAGACTTGATATCTGCAATGGAAGAGCTCACTGGCTCGCAGTAATGCACTTACTACTCGATACTCTCACAGTCTCACAGGGAGAGGACTCATAACCCGCCCCCTACCGGCGAGGCTCGAGGTTTTGCCATATGCCCAACGTAGGCATCGACGACATCGCTATTCATTTTCCAAGACTGTATTTCGATATGGAAGACTTCGCCAAGTTGCGAGGTGCAGACTTTGGCAAACTGAATAGAGGCCTCGGACTTGCCGCTATGGCCATCCCGGATGTACACGAAGATACTGCCACTATGGGGGCCAATGCAGTACGCCGACTGATTGACAGAAATGGTATCGACCCATCTACAATCGGCAGAATCTATCTTGGAACAGAGTCAGCATTAGACGGCTCCAAGCCAACTGCGACTTACATAATGGACATGCTAGAGCAGAGATATTCTTCCATTCACGGCAAGGACTGCTTCCGAAACTGCGACGTCGTTGACCTGACATTCGCATGCATCGGTGCAGTAGATGCTATGCACAACACTCTGGATTGGGTTGCCCGTGGAGGTGAAGAGAAGGGCCGAATCGGAATTGTTGTGTTCGCTGACAACGCCAAGTACGACATAGGTTCGACCGGAGAATACACTCAAGGTGCCGGCGGCGGAGCCATTCTAATCCGCCACAATCCTCGACTTTTGGCAATCCCAGATATCTGGGGCGTCTCGACCATGCCTGTTCACGATTTCTTCAAGCCAAGGAGAGAAGTGGATACCAGAACAATCGTCGAGAATGTACTCGATTTAGCTAGAGAGAGCGGCGAGAAGGTAAAGGAAGGACTCGCGGAACGCATTCTCAAGCATCTGCCGAGATCTTCGAAAAAGGACGATGTAATGTTTGAGAGTCCTAAGCTCAAGATTCACAAGGATACACCCGTTTTTGATGGGCAGTTCTCCAACAGGTGCTACTCAGAATCTGTCAAACAGGCTTTCATCAACTTCAGAGACAAGGCTATCAGAGAAGGAAGATATGATCCCGAGGAGGACGAGATTCTAACAAATCAGTGGAGCAGAATCATAGTTCACCTGCCGTATGCTTTCCAGGGCAAGAGAATGTTTCCCGATGTTTTCAGGCACGACAGAAGGCACCTGCCAATGTGGGCCGAAATAGTAGATGAGATTGGACCTGAGCCCATGCCGGAGGACTTCCCCGACACACCAGAGGGAATCGAGGAGTTCGAGAAGTCAAATGATAGCTATCGCAGACTTATCTCGAAGACAGAGGAGTTCAAGACCTTCGTCGACCAGAGGATTGAGAAGACTACTAGAGCCTCCAGCCTGATTGGAAATCAGTACACTGGATCAATATTCCTAGCATTGATGTCAACCATGGAATCGGACTACATAGACAACATCGACATGTCTGGTGAGAGAGTCGGCCTGTGTGGTTACGGTTCTGGCGCCAAGGCCAAGGTCTTCGAAGGAGTGGTGCAGGATGATTGGCGCGAGATTACATCCCGGTTCCTTCTGTTCGAGCGATTATCCAACCGACATCCAATCAACAAGACGGTCTACGAGGCTCTGCACAGAGGCTCAAGGAAGCGATCCGTAGTAAGTCCAGATGGAGAGTTTGCCCTAGTTGGAATCGGTGGCGATGGCAACCTAGAGGGTCAGAGAGAATACCGCTGGGTAGAGTAATTACCCTAGAATCTCTGAGAGCACCTTGAGGAATCTGTCGATTTCTTCAGCGGTGTTGTAGTGAAGGATTCCGACTCTGAGAGCACCTTCTGGCTCGAGTCCCAGAGCCTCGGATAGCTCCAAAGCATAGAAGTTACCTGCCCAAGCGAAAATCCCGTGCTCTGCAAGTGCCGCACCTATCTCCTCAGCAGTCATCGAGTCGTGGGTGAAGGAGACTGTAGGTGCCCTACTTTTCTTCATCGAGGAATCGGTAATCCCCCATATTTTCACTCCTATTTCTTCTAGCCCCTCAATCATCTTCCAGCACAACTCACTTTCGTATTCCTCAATCGCGGAGAATGCTGCCAACAGTTTCTCTCTACGAGACCCTCCTGTGCCAGAAAGGACTCTACCAAGCCATTCGAGATGTTCGATTGCAGCCAAAGTGCCAGCCATCGATTCGTGCCCTTGCGTCCCAGTCATCCACCTAAATGGGACTTCCT
>CAYYAH010000008.1:0-21994 GCA_964470075.1 uncultured Candidatus Poseidoniales archaeon | reverse complement strand
GATTCCTCTCCAAATCGCAGACTCGACATCGCACTGAGAAACATCGCACTTGGATCAACTTCGGCCACTGCGAAGAGTCGCAGAACTCTGACAGAAGGTATCCTAGCAGAACTCTCCAAGGCCGCAGAAGGAGACATCACATCTTTCTCGGTAGGTAAGCGAGAGGAGATCGAGAGAATTGCTGCATCTGCACGATGATGGCAATTACTCACAACAAGACTACTGAGAGTCATTTCATTTGTCTTACAATCGGATTTATGAACCGCAGTTAGGTCGCCGCGACAATAGGTGTTAGCAATGGGCAGGAAAGAGGACAACATCAAGCGTGCAACAGAAGTAATGCACCAAAGGGAAAGGATACGCAATCTAGCTATCGCAGCCCACATCGATCACGGTAAGACAACTTTGTCTGACAACCTGATTGCAGGTGCCGGAATGATGTCGGAAGATCTTGCAGGAAAGTCCCGAGTTCTTGATTTCGATGATCAGGAGAGTGCGCGTGGAATTACAATCAATGCCGCGAGCGCATCGATGGTTCACAGTGTAAATGGGGATGACTACCTGATCAATCTAATCGATACACCCGGCCACGTAGACTTCGGAGGAGATGTCACAAGAGCTATGCGTGCTGTAGACGGTTGCATAATCCTAACTTGTGCCGTTGAGGGAGCTATGCCACAGACGGAGACCGTAGTTAGACAGGCTCTCAAGGAGAAGGTGAGACCGGTTTTGTTCATCAATAAGGTGGACAGGCTAATCAATGAGTTGCAAGTTACTCCTGAAGATATGATGAGTAGATTCGAAGAGCAAATTACTAGAGTTAATACTCTGATTCGACAATTCGCTCCTGAAGAGCACCGCAAGGATTGGCAGGTTAGCGTCCAAGGAGGAACTGTAGCATTTGGTTCTGCATACCATAATTGGGGTATTACACTACCCTATATGCAGAAATCCGGTGTAAATTTCACTCAAATCTTTGAGTTTTGTCACAATGAACAGCAGAAAGAACTCGCCAAGAAGGCCCCAGTACACGAAGTATTGCTTGATATGGCTGTAGAGGAACTACCGTCACCTATCGTAGCCCAGAAATACAGGATTCCAAATATTTGGCAAGGCGACTTAGAATCGGAAACCGGAACCGCCATGGTTGAGTGCGATTCCAAAGGCCCTCTTTCTTTGATGATTACCAAGATTTGGATGGATCCACATGCAGGAGAGGTTGCAGTAGGTAGAATTTACTCGGGAACTATCTCTCACGGAGAAACTGTTTGGGCACTAGGGGGTGCAAAACCCGAAAGAGTCCAACAAGTCAGCATGATGGTTGGAGGAGATAGGATTCAGGTCCCAGAAGTCTCTTCTGGCAACATTGTGGCATTGACTGGAGTTAGAAGCGCTGCTGCGGGTGTCACCGTTACAAGGGATGAGGACGCTACCCCATTCGAAGCAATCAGGCATTATTCTGAACCAGTAGTGACTGTTGCAGTTGAGCCTAAATCAATGAAGGATTTACCCAAGTTCATTGACGCACTTAGGAGTTTGGCCAAGGCCGATGCTTCTCTACAAGTATCCACCAATCAAGAGACTGGCGAAGCTCTTCTAGCCGGAATGGGAGAGTTACATCTCGAGATCACTGTGTATAGATTAGAGGAAGAGCAGAACATCAAAGTCTCAGTCAGTGAGCCAATCGTTGTATATCGTGAATCGATCTCTTCGGACAACAAAGGACGTTCATTTGAGGGCAAGTCTCCAAACAGACACAACCGATTTTACATCGAGACTGAACCACTGCCAGATGACATAGTAAATGCACTTCGAGAGGGTGCGTTCGGTGATGGTACAGTTCGAAATAAGGATGCAAAGCAAGTCGGAGATCAATTCGCTGAGTTCGGTTTGGACAAGAACATGATGAGAAAAATTTACGCAATTAACGGCACAAATGTGTTAGTCAACGACACCAAGGGTATTCAGAATCTGCATGAGACTAGAGAACTCATAATTGAAGGCTTCAATGATGTCTGCAAGAAGGGGCCAGTAGCTGATGAGCCTCTGATGGGCGTTATGGTAAGGTTGGTTGATGCCAAACTCCACGAAGACGCAATCCACCGTGGACCTGCACAAACTATTCCAGCAGTCAGGAATGCAGTGAAGGGAGCTCTAATTAGATCTAAATCTGTAATCTTTGAGCCAATTCAGAAAATCCGTATCGATGCTCCAAACGATGTAATCGGAGGAGTTACCAGGGAAGTAACCACGCGACGTGGGATTATCGAAGACATGCCAGTAGACGGCGGTACAGCAAGTGTGATTGGGACGATGCCAGTGGCAGAAACATTCGGATTTTCTAATGACATAAGGGCAGCCAGTCAAGGCAGAGCCGTTTGGAATACTGAGAATGCAGGATATGTACACTTGCCACCTAACCTGTTTGGTGATGTGACCGCAGAGATTCGTGAAAGAAAGGGCCTCAAGCCTGAAATCCCAGGCGAAGCACATTACATGGACTGAGGCTAGTTGATACGTATCAACTGGAAATCAGTCAGCTCTCTGAGTACAGATACTGCGGGACTGTCAGTTAACTTGTCTAAGCACTTATGAGCCAATGCGTGATGATACATGGCCCTGTCTTTTGCGTATTGAATAGATCCACTATCATGCAATTCTTGGACAGCGGATAACAAGTCTTCTTCTGAACATTCTCCCGCACCATACGCCTTGCTAAACGCAGGCATTTCTCCTTCAAACTGTAAGGCATGGATAGCAATCAAGGTTTTCTTACCCTGGACAATATCCGATCCAGCGGGTTTACCCAGAGTCTCTGTGTCCCCTGTGATATCAATCAAATCGTCCATCAACTGGAAACATAAACCCAGATTAAGTCCCCAATTTTCCATATTCTCGACTATATCAGGTGAAGCACCAGCAAGAATAGCACCGGTTCCAGCACATGTTTCAAACATCACACTTGTCTTACCAGTAATCATAGCAATGTATTCGTCTTCGCTGACTTCTTCCCGAGCCTCGAATGAGATATCTTCTTGCTGCCCATCAGCAACATTCCTGACCATCTCTCCAATTGCCCTAACTAAGAATGCCAAGTTATCAGAATCAATATCTTGTGATTCAGCAAGAATCTCAAATGCTACAGCTAGCATGGCATCTCCTGCGTTTATCGCAGTTGAATCATCATAAGCGATATGCACAGCATCTAATCCTCTACGAATTGGGTCTTGGTCCATCAAATCATCATGTACTAAAGTGAAGTTGTGTATGATTTCTATAGATGCTCCCAAAGTATAGTGCTCGGGTCCAACGTTTCCTACTGCCTCACCGACTAACATAGGTAGCGTTGCCCTCAACCTTTTTCCGCCACCAGAGAATAAGTGGGTCATTGCCCCATGTAGACGCTCTTGTTTCATCTTGGCAAGACTTTGCATAATCTCTCGCTCAACATGAAATTTGTGTGTTGATATGGCCTTTATTACACCCTGCCCAGGCGTCAAGAAATTGCCATCCATATCTACTTCTCCGAAAGATACCACACCTTCTCTAGGAGATGGAAATTCTGGTACAGACTCAAGCAAAAACTCTTGCCACAGCAACTTGAACCAAGGAGCAACGAGCTCATCTTTCCAAATCCCCGTGCCCTGTATCATCTCAGATGTCTCCGCAAGATTCACCCATCTAACCTCTGAAATTTCATTAGGATTAGGTTCAACATGTAAATTGTCTTCCAACTCCTCCGGGATATTGGCCACAATAACATGGTCAACCTCATTCTCCACCCAAATATCATCCCACCTACATTCATACTGGAATCTTCCAATATGCTCAAAGACGATTTGATCTAATTGTTGAAGAGTCATGCCCAATTCTTGGTGCAGTTTTCTCTTTGCAGCATTAATCACTCCAGTAACAGCTTCTTCATTCTCACCAGGAATATCAAGAGGGTGGCTACAGCAGGTATTAGCCCAGACAGAAGGGAAGGTTATCTTGTCATCAGATCTCTTCTGAACCAACAGTTCAGCTCCGTCTTTGAACAATAACACACTAAATGCACGATGAAGAAGGCCATCTCCATGGTGGCACTTGAGTTTAGATTCTGATCCGATTATGTTATCTGACGAATCAACAAGAATGCATCGCTCATGCATCATATCTGCTTGGGAGCCATCGTGACCCTGCAAAGCATTGAGGTCTGATTCCGCTCCCATGATGGTGCGACAATACGGTTGCATATAACCCAATACGGGGTTTTGAGACAATCATCCCTGAACTATTCTGGTGCCAACAGTATCTCCGTCTGAAAGAATCTCCAGTATCCTTTCAGGAGATTTACCATCAATAAACCACACATGCTCAGCAGCATCAGCAATTTCAGAGGCACATTGCACCTTCAATAGGATTCCACCAGTGACATCGATAGTAGTGTCATGTTCGCTAATGAATCCTTGAGATCTAGACCAACGTTCAATCAAGATAGAATCCTCGTTACCCGGGGGGCCAGTTAGGAGTCCCTCAGAATCACCCAGAAGGAATGCACATAGTATAACGTTAGGCAATTCTTTGGTTAATCGGACCATCAAATGATCACCCGATAGAATACCGAAATTACCATCCTGTCCCACATTGACAACATCTCCAAAACTAACAGGTACAGCAGATTCTGAGGTTCGTTCGAAAACTCGAATTTCTCCTTGGAATGAGGTCCCTACTCCATTCGCCCAATCTCTAGGTGGTAACGATTCACATTGAACGCCGGCCCCATTCAGAGACTCCAATACTATCAAATTCAACTCATCCATATCTGCACGAATGGTATCAATGGCCAAATATTGTTGCTCCGATATTTCAGAATCAAAACCATTGCTAATATTCCATTTCTTGGCTTCAATATGGCCAAAAGAACCAGCTCCATGAATGACGATTACAGAGTGACCAATGTCGATGATTTTCGAAATGACCTCGGATACCGAATCAATACGTTCCCTTAGTACGACCTTGTACCTTGTCTTATCAGTAATCAACCCGCCACCGAGCTTGATGATTACTCTGCCCATGATTTGGCCATGGGCTATACGACTTAGCATATACCGTAGATTCATGACTGATGGATGCATGAGGTGACCATGAGCGACGCCCCAGAGATCGAGCAGTTCCAAAGGTGGTTACAAGCTCGTTTGGTAATGTCGGAGAACATTGAGGACCCATCTGAACGAGATAGAGTCAATATTCAGATTGAATCAGCTATTCAATTAGCTATTCAATACCGTCAAATTCTTGAAGATCAGTTAGAAACAGTACCTTCTCCATTTTCTGAATTGCCATCTCCGGTTCGCGTTGTAGAGAACACAGAATTAGAAAAGAACGAGGTATCCGACTCAACCATATGTTCTGGATGTCAAGAACCAGTAAGTGGTGATTTGGACTTCTGCCCGGCTTGTGGTAAGTATCGATAATTATTCTTCCTCGTCCCAATGGACTCTAGCCAATTCATATTCTGGATGATCATTAGGAATTATTGAGAGATACTGTGCAGGAACCTCATCGGCTAGGTATACTGTAACTCCAGCGTGCCAAATGGTATCTCCAGAAGCTACCATACGAGCCGTATCAACTTCTAGAAGACAAGGTAGTTGGTGATGCACATGTCCTGCTTCAGCAGCAGATCTAATACTGGCAGATAGGTGAACATGCGATCTACCACTAGGTCTCAGACCAACTTCGAGAAGATTGTCAGATTCTTCTGGAGAGCATGGAAAGAAGAGCGACTCTGGTATATTGTCTGTAGGGAGATCAAGTTCAATTTCCACTGTGTGCCCATATGTCGCCCTGATCATGTTTCCTCGAACTTCATATCTACCCTTAGGGTCAGTCTCAGATATTGCACGGAAGTGATGAGGGCGTAGCCAGTGGTACCTCCGTTTGTTCGATCCTTTGAACTGCTTGATGATATCCTTAAGGTCAATCCATCCGTTAATGTCCATCTCTAAATCAAACTTTTCTGGTGCGTGTCTTAAGACAAGAGCAAGCCTTCTAGCCAACCCATCTCTCTCTCCAGTTCGCATGATGAAGCGACCTTCTGAGTTGCATGCTGGACACAGGTCATCATCTGCGTAGTAACCATGGTTTGTGCATTCCCTAATCATTGTATCAAACCCTCGAGTGGTAAGCCTTTCAAGAACCCCTCGGTCTACCTCATCTTGCATTAACTAACATAGTCAATGGTTATGTGAGGCGACTTGCTGGTGATACTGTGAGCGCAGTCATTGTCGATTGGGCAAGATCCCCTTTTCATCGTGCACACAAGGGTGAATTGCGTTCAGTAAGACCTGACGACCTAGCCAGCCAGGTCATTACTGGATTGATGGAGAAAAATGATATCGAAATCGCAGATTTTGACGACTTGATTCTTGGATGCGCATATCCAGAAGCAGAACAAGGATACAACCTAGGTCGTCTAGTAACCTCACTTTCTGGATTTCCTGAATCGGTACCGGGGATGACAATCAATCGTTTATGCGGATCCTCGATGCATGCAGTTCTATATGCAGCTTCAAGCATCGAGTCAGGCTGGGGTCAATGCTACATGTGTGTAGGTGTAGAATCGATGTCGCGAGTTAAGCGCAGAGGTTTCAATTGGAGTCCAAATCCAAAGCTGACCGAGGATTGGCCTCAGGCATACGTGGAGATGGGAGAGACAGCGGAGAACGTTGCTCAGGAATGGAATATCAGCAGAGAGCAGCAAGAGAAGTTCGCACTTGACTCACACATGAAATCATCATCTGCTGCTCAGAAGGGTAATTTTGATGATGAACTCATAGAAATCAACTCAGACGCCGGAATAGTAAGCTCCGACGGTTGTATTCGTCCCGAAACATCATTGGAATCTATGTCCGGATTGAGAACCGTATTTTCAGAATCCGGAACAGTGACTGCGGCCACATCATCGCCTCTGACAGACGGCGCGGTAGCTCTCATCGTATGTAGTGAGGAATACGCATCATCTAATGGATTGAATACCCTAGCTCGTATAGTATCTGGAGCAGTAACAGGATGCGAGCCAGAATTGATGGGAATCGGTCCCGTGTCAGCCACTAGAAAGGTGCTGGATAACGCTGGTTGGGATTTGAATTCAGTCGATGTGTTTGAACTAAACGAAGCATTCTCTTCTCAGAGCCTAGCAGTCATTTCTGAATTAGGGTTAGATCCAAGTCGTGTAAATATTGACGGTGGTGCGATTTCATTAGGACATCCCCTTGGAGCATCTGGAGCCAGAATTACCGGTAAGGCAGCATCCCTACTAAACAGAACTGGCAGCAGTCGAGGCATAGCGACCATGTGCATCGGTGGAGGTATGGGGATGGCAATGGCTCTAGAGAGGACCTAGTCCGCTGAGACCAGCAAACAACCACAGTTTGGACATACGTCTTCTTTAGTCATCTTGGCGGGAATGATTGCTAGTATACTCTCGCAGCCAGAACAAGTTGATAGCATCTCAGAATTACCTTCACTATAATTCGCAGATATGGTATGAGAATGATACCATGCCGAATATGCTTCATTTCGCATTGTTGAAACTCTTCTTAGCGTGGATACGCCCAATAGAGTAAGAGCAACGGGGAGTAGGATACTTCCTTCCGTGCTAATGGCATAGGAATATAGCCCCAGTACGCCGATAATTAGGAATAAAGAACCCGTAAGGGAGAGGTTTGCAATACCAACATTAAGTCCACCAGTAGATTTACGGTGAAGCAAAACGATAGAAACTACGCCAAGTGGTATAATTAGTAGTGTAGAGAGCAGTGCAAATAGTGTAATTGTTGCTCCAGCACCGCCAAAACCAGTCATAAGAAGTAACAATAGCAAGACGCAGTCAATCACTGAGAAGCGGATGATATGTCCGTGCAACCTGCTCATCGGATCGCCGCTCATGGCACCGGATTAGGGGCCAGCAGAAGAATATTCATCTTGCGACGAACTCATGAATAGCGAGGTAGTCGCAATACCATGTCATCCGACCTGGATGTCGAATCGCAAGGTGACTCATTAGCCGGTCGTCACGTTCTGATGGTGGTATCTGGTGGAATCGCTGCTGTTGAATCTGTGAAACTATCTAGGGAGATTAGACGTCATGGTGCAAATCTTAGTATCATCATGACCAAGGATGCACACAAAGTCATCACTCCGTTGGCTCTATCTTGGGCTTCAGCAACCCAAATCATCACCGAATGGGATTCTAAAATGGCACAACTTTCTCATTTTGACGGAGTACTGGTAGCTCCTGCCACACGAAATACAATCTCGAAGCATATCCATGGAGTCATGGACTCTCCTGCAATGATGGCTTTATCTGCAGCTAGAGGTAATGGCACACCAATGATTTTCGTTCCTTCTATGCATACTGATCTATTCGATGACCCAGTAACAAGTGAATTACTCGATACCTTACTGTCAGAAGGATCTCGAATAGTACACGAACAACCCTCAGAGGGCAAGAGAAAACAACCTAATCATGTCCAGATTGTAGCCGAATTGTGTAATTGTATCAATAGTGGACTACCTAATCGTAAGAAGGTGGCAATTACTCTAGGTGCCAATCGTGCACCAATAGATTCAGTGCGCGCAATCCAGAACGCTTCTTCAGGTGCAACTGGTTGGAGGATTGCTGAGCATATGTATAGAATGGGCCATGATACAGTGTGTATTGCAGGTGTCACATCATCCGATCCCAATTTTACCCTACCAAATGTAATTCGTGATGGCACTCCAACAGGGATGCTCTCAGCGTGCTTAGCTGTCGCATCAACTGTCCCCAAACCCGATGCCTGGATACATGCAGCCGCCGTATTAGATTACTATACTGATCCCATTTCCGGAAAGAAGCCAAGCGGTGAATCTGATTGGGACCTCAAATTGAAACCAGGGCCCAAACACATTGAGGAATTAGCAAGTTTAGCTAAAGACAGTGTCAGAATCGGATTCAAACTTGAAGTGGATGTGCCCATTGAAGTACTTCTTGAAAGGGCGTCTGCCCAGATTGAACGCTTGGGCACAGATGCCGTAGTTGCTAATCTGAAGGATGAGGTACACGACCCAAATACGCCTAGGGGGCGCATTGTACTTCCTAGTGGTGAAGTCTTGGAGATGCTAGACGACGTAGAATTGTGCCGTACTATTGAGTCCCTATTGCATATCCGCGACTAGACTTCGGGATTACATTGAAGCACACTTCACCTTCGCCATCATTCGTGAGCGGCCCAAAGAAGGCTAAGCGGGGAATTCCCAGCAAGTCAGATTTCAATGCGTGGTATCCTGCTATCGTTGAGATTGCTGACTTAGTGGATAAGAGATATCCAATTAAGGGAATGGATGTTTGGAAACCATACGGACTCAAGTCGATGAATCTGATAGATGGGATAGCTCGCCGAGAAATGAATCGAACAGGACATCAGGAACACCGTTTTCCACTTTTGGTCCCCGAGGATTTACTCGAAAAAGAGAATCGTTTAGTTTCTAGGTTGAAGGCCGCGAGAGCTGCAGGTGTTGATCCATCAGAACTCAGAATTGAAGAAGAGGAGTCGGGATTCAAGAAGGAGGTTTACTGGGTGACTAAGGGTGGGGAAAACAAACTCGAGATTCCTATGTTCCTCAGGCCCACATCAGAAACGCCGATGTACACAATGTTCGCATTATGGGTTAGAAGTCATGCCGATTTGCCGTTGAAGACCTTCCAGATAGTAAACACATTCCGATATGAAACTAAACAGACTCGTTCGTTCATCAGGGTCAGAGAAATTCATTTCTTCGAAGCTCATACAGTTCATGCAGATAAGGAAGGAGCAGATGCTCAAATCGAAGAAGATGCAGAGATGGTACAATCAATAATGCATGACCTATGTCTGCCCAGCCTCGTGTCGAAAAGACCAGTCTGGGATACCTTTCCTGGGGCTTGGTACACTAAGGCTGCCGATGTGATAATGCCTAATGGCCGAACATTACAGGTCGCTACATATCATCACTACAAAGATCAGTGGGCTGGCGCTTTCGACCTGACTTACGAGGACTCAGATGGTACCACCAAGCCCTGCCATCAGACTACATTCGGTATGTCGGAGAGACTGTTGGGGGCCGTTGTTGGGATGCACGGAGATGATAACGGCCTCGTTATGCCACCCGCGATCGCTCCCATTCAGATTGTGATAATGCCAATCGCTCATCATGTAGACCCGAAAGTCATTACGACAGTTCACACTTTGAAGGATGAATTGAAACAATCAGGATTCAGAGTACATGTTGACGACCGCGATCTTAGACCTGGAGCTAAGCACTATGATTGGGAGATTAAGGGAGTACCACTCAGAGTTGAGATAGGCCCTAGAGATTTAGAATCAAGCTCATGTTTAGTTTCTATTCGAACTGGAGGTAAAGAACAGTACCCGTTACATGGATTTAGTAATTCAGCTCAGGATCTCCTTGACTCAGTAGCTTCAGTTTTACGTTCCAATTCACAAAATATCGCAGAAGGTTTGATTCGTCCGCTTCCAAACTTTACCAAGGGAAATGATGGTACTTTGTCCATTAGTGAGCCCATAGAAGATGGAATTGTTTACGAATTGGCTTTCGATGGCACAGATTCAGATGCTGAGATTCTTGAGAAGTCTACCGGGCTGACTCTACTGGGTGAAGCAGACAAACCATACAGCGAACCCGTTCCGTGTGCTATTACCGGTAAGCCCACCACTAGTAGGCAACACGTGGCTAGGATGTACTAATACGCCTAAGGCCTGAGATGGCAATCATTCCAAATAGCATCAATAATGCACCATCTAGAATGTCACTAGATCCGGCTGCTGCCCATGAATTAGGATTTTCGTATTCACTCAATTCAGTCCACAATAGTTTAGGATTATCTTCGCAATCTCCACTTGTAGTATCTACCTGAGTCATAGCTTGCATGACTACCTCTTCTTGGCAACTATTGGATATGGCAATCTGAGTTCCATTCTCGAATAATGTAGAGATGTAACACCAAGGTTCCTGCACAATCTTTGCGTCTTCGGAATGAATGTAAGTATTCTGAGCAGTCCAACTGAAAGTGTCAGAATCAACTACTATATTGGATCCATCCTCAGATATTGTCCACTCTACTGTATAGGAATTTAATGGATCCATATTGGTAATGGTCCATGTAACATACAGCCTAGAGCTTCCTGATGAGTCATCTTGCATATTAGCTACAGAGTTGAATTCAACCGGCAAGTCAGTAGGAGGATTTTCACACAAATCAACTATAGCACCAACGCCCACAACAATATTCAGTCCGACTATCATAAGTCCCAGAAGCCCAGCAATCAGGCGAAACTTAGGGCGACTCTTCTTTGCTGTAGAATGTCGGATTTCGGAATTATCGGGCTCTTCTGGCAATTCAACTTCCAAGTTATTTCCATTGGTGTAATCCATCTCTTCAATATTAGCAGTTGGAACTACTGGTGGTGCTATACCCATCTCATCAAGTGCATCTCTACCATAAATCCGCTCTGCGAGTGAGTACAATTCTGAGTCATCTTCTAACTCGGACGGATCAACGGTCCCATCAAGCAGCCCCTTGACCCTCTCAGCGTCACTCACAGGCATGTGGCAATCACAATCATTCATGAATCAAACGCTGTGAATTCAACAGGGACGCTATTTCCTTGATATTGACCTATGAGCGGCCGCTACTATGTCATCTGCAGTTAGGCCCATGGCGTTCATCAAATCAGATGAAGATCCACTTTGACCGAATTTGTCTGCAACACCAATCATTTCCAAGGGCGCTGAAACAGTAGTAGAGAGGTATTCTGCCACAGCCCCTCCAAGGCCACCAATAACAGAATGATCTTCTGCAGTAACTAAGCATCCACAATTGCTAATGCATTCGTCAATCAATTTAGTATCAAGGGGTTTGATAGTGTGCATATCGACAACTGAAGCACTAATCCCTATAGAGGCTAGAGATTCAGCAGCGGACAAGGCTTCATGCACCATCACCCCACAAGCAATAATACACACATCGATACCATTCCTAATTTTGGAACCCTTGCCAATTAGTAAATCTGTAACTGAATCTTCGTTGTATATCCGCGGTATCTTATTTCTCGCAGTCCTCATGTAAGAAGGACTGTCGTAATCTAGCAATTGTACAGTCAACTCTTCTGCTGATAAGTCATCTGAAGGATGAATTACAGTCATACCGGGAATAGTCCTGTAAATTGCTAGATCTTCGATTGACTGAGCACTACTGCCATCTGTGCCAGTATGAATCCCACCATGACTTCCGCATATGTGGACTGTTAATTCAGGTCTAGCAATACCATTTCGAACTTGTTCAAATGCCCGCTCGGTGAAAATTGCAAATGTACTGGCAAAAGGAACCTTCCCGGAGGATGCCATTCCAGCTGCTACAAGCATCATGTTTTGTTCTGCTATGCCCATAGAGAACGTCCTAGAGGGATACTCTGCCCTGAAGTGGCACGACTTGGTCGATTTGCCGAGATCAGCCTCCAAAACTACAACTCTGGAATCTTTAGCTAATCTAAGTAGACCTTTTCCATATCCATCGCGCGAAGCTCCACCAGTAGAGGGGGCACTCATGATAATTCCTCCAAAGCCTGAATCAATTCTTCATCATCAGGGGCTTTACCATGGAAAGATGGATTATCTTCCATGAAAGATACTCCTTTGCCCTTGATAGTGTTTGCAACTATGGCAACGGGCCCAGAATTGTTAGAGCTAGCCCATGATAGAGCTTCCACTACATCAGACATAGAATGTCCATCAATTTCCATAACCGACCAACCGAAAGATTCCAACTTTGCAGCAACATCTCCAACTTCCATTTGGAGGTGTACAAAATCATCATTTTGTATCCTGTTTCTATCTATGATAACTTTCAGATTTCCAATGGCATGGAAATCAGCAGCCATGAACGCTTCCCACACTTCTCCTTCCTGAATCTCACCGTCTCCCAACATGACCCAAACCTTTCTGTTACTTCCATCCATCCTCGCAGCTAAAGCACAACCAAGTCCGAATGACAATCCCATACCTAGGCTACCAGCCGAGAAGTCAACTCCATCTGTCCATTTCATATCTACATGGCCTTGACAAACAGACCCTAATGCCCTGAATGACATCAAGTCGTCTTCACTGATGTAACCAACCTCATGAAGAATGGAATAGACTGCGGGACTAGCATGTCCTTTACTCATGATGAATCGATCTCTGTCAGCCCAATCGGAATCGTCAGGATCAATTCTCATTTGTGTACCATACAAACCTGACAGTATGTCAATAGATGACAAGGAGCCTCCGGGATGTCCGGATTTCGCTGCATGAGTCATCTTCACAATATTCACTCGACACCTACGTGCCATGTCTTCAAGTGCTTCTACATCAAGACCCATCCCTCCGCTACGCATGATGAGATGTATACTGGGAGTTTGGCTATTCATGGTTTGGGAGTTCATACTGTCAGAAGTATCGGGATAGTCGGGTTCAAATCGCATGACTCGTAGCATTTGACTACTTGATGACGTTGAGTGACGATACTGATTGGCGAGCACGCCTCTCTTCACTTGAAGTGCCTTTGTCCGTATCAGATAATCCCGTTCTATCTTCATGTTTGGACAGGTTAATTGAGATAGGCAGACTATCTCGTGAAGATGGCATTAGACTGATGAATGAAAAATCAATTATTGGATTAAGTTCCCTAGCTGATATGGTGAAAAGAGCTCGATTTGATAATCGGGTGTTCTATAATCGTAATCTCCATGTCAATACAACAAACATTTGTGTCCTTGCCTGCAGGTTCTGTGCCTTCAGAAAGGGGCCTAAGCACAGCGATGCTTACGAATTATCTCCAGACCAGTTTGTAGACAGGATTTCCCCCTATGCATCAAATATTGACGAAGTCCATTCTGTTGGAGGATTGCATCCAGAATGGAGAGTTGAAGAATACGCAACTATCTTCTCCACAATAAAAAATGAATTTTCCCATATTCACATTAAGGCGTTAACAGCAATCGAAATTATTCACATCTCCAAGAGATCCGGACTATCTATCAAAAGTACTCTGGGCATTCTCAAAGATGCCGGTTTAGACTCTATTCCTGGAGGTGGTGCAGAAATTCTTGTAGATGCAGTACGTGATAAAATATGCAGAGGTAAGGAATCATCTGAAGAATATCTAGAGGTACATTCTATAGCTCACAGACTCGGACTACCTACCAATTGCACAATGCTATTCGGCACCGTTGAATCCATTAGTGATCGTATTACACATCTTATCAAATTGAGAGAGCAACAGGACCTTTCGGGGGGGTTTCAATGCTTTGTCCCATACCCGTTCTTGCCCGACTTTTCACGCTTACCAGAAGCACAATTAGCTACATCAAGTGAAGTAGTCAGGATGATTGCAGTATCTAGATTGATGTTGGATAATATCCCACATATCAAGGCATACAGGATGAATTTGGGTGATCATTTATCCTCTATTTGCCTGAATACGGGTGCTGATGATATCGATGGTACTGTTGGACATGAGGAGATTATGCACGATGCAGGTAGTACCTCCCGAATGGATACACCCGAGAGTGGATTAATCAATCTCATCATATCCTCAGGATCATTACCAATCAGAAGAAACTCAACATATGATGAATATATGGAAGTTGAATTAGATGAGTCATCAATTAATCTACCAGTATTGAGGGGATGAAATAATGACTTGGACAGAAGTTCTAGGCCGAGTATCATTCAGTAATTGCGACCCCGTTTTCAATGGATTATCTGAAAGGTGGAAAGTATTCTCTGCTCCACCTTCATGGCTATGTGGACACGTAATTAGAAGAGATTGCGTAACTGCGCCAATTCCAACCGCTGATTATGCTAGATTCAAAGACGAACTCATCCTACTTCCCAACTTAGGCATAGTCGGTAGAGGCAGTACAGGCTCAGTCCTAATTTTTGGAAATAGGCCATTGGAGGCGATGCGTGATATTGCGGTTCCCACAGACTCTTCCTCATCAAGACAATTGCTTGATTGGATTTTGAAGGAGAAGGGACTGGATCCTAGACGAGTTGAAATGGCTCCCGATATTGGACAAATGCTGTCCGATTGTGACGGTGCTCTAATAATAGGCGATCGGGCACTAATAGAAGCCAAAATCAATCCACAACAAGTCGTAATGGATTTAGCAACTGAATGGAAAAATATTACCGGATACCCTATGGTTTTCGGTGTTTTCGCTGCTAGGAAAGATACTGAAGTTAGGTATCTAAAATCGGCCCATGAAGATATGCTTACGCAACTAAATCGATTCGATACTGATATCAGTTGGAGAGCTAAAGTGATAGAGAAGGCTTCAGAACAAACAGGAATTTCCCAAACTCGCTTAGACAATTATTTCTCAACCGAGGTTTGGAACCACTTAGATTCTGACTCTGAAATTGGGTTGGATATTTTCCTCAAACAGGTTTGCAATGTCGAAGGAGCTGAGTGGGCTAATTTCCACTAGTTGTCGTAATTCAATCTCTTACTTTCCACCCATTCTAACAAGTCGATTGCTACTTCACAAGATTCTGAAATTACAGGCTCAGGATCATCACGATACTGCTGCAGCGTTTCTATAGCGGTCCTATCACCGATAGCACCCAATGCTTCTGCTGCTTCATGACGAACCATTAGGTCCTCGTCATGATCACTCAATCGCTCAATCAAACAGGGAACAGCATACGAATCTTGCATCTGCCCCATCACATATGCAATCTCATGCTTCAATAGTGCAGATTTAGACGAAAATGCAGCCGCCAATGCATCAATAGCATCGCTGCCACCAACATTTCTCAAAGCGAATAACGCACGCATTCTCATGAACATGCGCTCATTCTCATCACAAATCACATATCTCCATTCTGAAACTCTACCATCATCGGATGCCGGTGCTGGATCAACAGAACCAAATTCACTCACTTCAGGCTTTTCTGACATGTCACTCACCAATAAATCTGATAGTGTCAACATCAAACATATTGTCTACCAACCCTATCTCTTGCCCCTCTCTGAGGAATCTTCGCACTGCTTCCCTCCCATCAGGACCATAATCAATTGTCCTTGGGTTGACATACATACCTACGAATGTTCGATTAGTTTCGTCATCTATTCCCCGACCCCATTGCTTAGCAAATTCTAGTGCTGAATCAGGATTATCCAATGCATATTCTATACTCCGACGAATATCATCTGCGATCTTTATGCATAACTCCTCTCCTAGATCTTTGCGAACAATATTGCCTCCAAGGGGTAGTGGAAGCCCATCAGTCCGATCTTGCCACCATTCACCCAAATCTAGGATGTTGTACATTCCATGTTCATGCCATGTTAATTGCCCCTCATGTATGATAACTCCGAAATCATACTCTCCGCGCTGTAGTGATGGCATAATGTCGTCGAATGGTACAATTGCTGTCTTCACATTGCCCAAAGCAAGTCGGAGTGCTAGGTAAGCACTGGTGCCCAGACCTGGAATCGCAATTACAGATTGTTTAGCTTCATCTGCTGTCGACTTTTTGTTGGATATCAAAATTGGGCCATATCCTTCACCCATCGACGCTCCACAATTAGTCAATGAATAATGATGTGCTATTTTAGGAAATGAATGAATACTTACTGCAGATACTTCGTACTCTGCCTCAGCAGATTTCTGATTCAGAGTTTCTATATCCAACAATCGGTGTTCATACATACGATTTCCAGTATCAATATGGCCATTTGTCATTGCATGGAACATGAAAGCATCATCAGGATCTGGTGAGTGGCCTATCCGTATCAGCATGATATGTTCCGATCGCATAATTGCTAGTACTAAACGCCTACTGGACTGATACTTCGCGAAAGTAAGAGTCAATAGCCATGGTACTGTCGAAAGTACATGCCAGACCCATCTAAGTTGTCAACTGCCACAGGACAATTAGGACCAGTTTGTTCCCATACTGGGAAGGCGATGACTTTCGCTGAAGCAATTGTACTGGATGATAAATACGTCTGTTGGGAGGCATATATTGAGTTGACAGGTGCCGAACCTTCAACTGATGGTAGGGAGATTGTTGACTTAGGTCTTGATTAGCCAAGTTCATTTGCCTTAACTTCTCAATAGTTGTATGGCAGAGGGGTGGAGTCGTTTCGCTGTCAGGTTCTCCGAGTACTACAATTCACTGCCTGAGAAGTCACTTTGGACCCCTCCTAGATTCAGATCTCGAGAATGGATGTTCATACCATGGGGCTCTAAGCCCCCTGACAGGCACAGGGGATTTGGTAACAGATCCGAATTACACCATTACTTGAAAACCAAATCTCCTCATTCATGTTTTCACAGTACTGCTTACTACGCAGACCCCTCTCAGAGAAAGATGCTAGATAAGGATTGGAAAGGAGCTGATTTGATTTTTGATCTTGATGGAGATCATCTACCAGGTGTCTCAGATAGAGACTTTCCTAGTATGTTAGAGCTCATTCAAGAGCAAGCTTGGACTCTTTGGTCTGATTTCCTATCTCCTGAATTCGGCTTTGATGAGAATTACCTACAAGTATCATTTTCAGGCCATCGTGGATTCCACCTACACCTACGCGATCCAAAATACCTGCATTTGGATTCCAATGCTAGAAGGCAATTAGTAAATCATATTCGTGGAGAGGGAGTAAACATTCAGGCACTAAGGAATAACGATACTGGTAGATGGAGGGATAGGGTAATTTCCGGTACAGATAGTGTAGTGCAGAAATTGAAACTAATCGCTCTCAAACAAGATAATAGCGACAATGTACTTAATGAACTTCATGAAATTATTCAACAGAGAATTCGTAGCCCTGATTGTGATATACGTTCATTCAGTAAAAAGAACATTATCTCTTTGGCAGAACAATGTTTGAATGATTCTAAGGTTGATAGAATAAAATCAGATACTTCTCTAACTGTATTTGGTGAATCTGGCACTAAGGCATTTTGGGAATTAGTGAAAGGAGACTCAGCTGTAGTATTGGGTGGAGCAGGCGAAACGGACGAAAATGTCACTGTCGATGTAAAGAGAGTGATTAGATGGATAGGTAGCTTACATGGTAAGTGTGGCCTCCGAGTTACGGAGTTGCCTTTGAACAGACTAGATCCTGACAGTTCTCAATCATTCGACGCATTGAGCGAAGCGGTTGCTTTGGGGTCGACTCGTTCATTCAATGTAGAAATCTTGCAGGACGATGTCCGAGCTAGAATCCTCGATTCGGAAATTGAAGGTTCTACAGGGGATGTATATACTGTTTCTGAGAGTATGGCAACATTCCTCATTCTGAAGGGATGGGGTAGACTAATGTCTGTATAACCGGGTTTTCTTTGACTCTCTTTCAGAGAACTTTGAATAATGTCGGTGTACTAACAAGGGTGTTAGCCATGAGTGATGCAGATGAAATGGATGACTTGCCTTTGCCCCCATTACCTCCAGGTATCTCTCTCCCTCCACCTCCTCCACCCCCGCCAATCGCCAATGTAGAAGACGATGCGGAAGATATTGATGTGCTTGATGAGGCCCTAGAAGATGCCTCTGAGGAATCTGTTACTTCCGACTTCAAATCACAGTGGGAGAGTCGTAAGGCAAATGATCCAACATTATCTTCAGATTCTAAAGACAGCATGTATGGACACATAGATAGGATTGCCACGGGTGAAGTTGGCACTCTATTGGATAGATTCTCTGATAGATTTGGTTCCGAGTTAGATCGTGAGATTATTGTTCTCAGAAAGAAGCAGCAGCAGGAAATTAGAGCCGTCAAACCCACGGTCGAACTAATTAGCGCTCCAGAAGTAGATGATGTGTATGAAGAAGAGTCCGAATCTGACGAAGAAGGCAATTCTGACGATGAGTTCACTGCATTCTTTGACGTCGTTAACAAGCTACTAGGGGATATGCCTGATGAATTTATTGAGAAATTCCTTGCATCCGATTCATTCAAGCTCTTTGAGACGATCGGTGCTAATCCTAGTGGAGCAGATGATGAGGCGCGGGCACAGTTCTTTTCCATGATTAACTCAGAACTAGGTGAATTACCTGAGGATAAGATAAACGAGTTTGTCGAGTCCCCCGGGTTTGAGTTATTCACGAAGATGGGAGAAATGTACGGAGGTTAATGCATGGGATTGCTAGAGAAAGCTGAGAAGATTCAGACCGATGCTCCAGAACCAACTCCAGCCAAGGTTGAGGCTGTTCCTGAACCTGAGCCTGTAGCAAATGTCGAGCCTGAGCCAAAGAAGGCAAAGAAATCCCGTAGACTTGGTAAATCTAAGAAGGCAAAGAAGGCAAAGAAGGAGCGTGTACCTAGAGTCATTCCTGATGGCTTTGAACCAGCAGGAACTGTTAGAGCATCTGGCAGATATTTAGTTGATACAGCTGCTAATTGGGGGGTTATGATACTCACAGCTGCTACAATGAGCCAGGTAGACCTTGATCCTACAATTCCAATTATCTTAGCATTAGTATTGGGATTAGGAAATATGTTTTACTTACCATCTAAGTTTTCTAAATCAACTGGTAACATAATCACAGGTACACAATTTGTGAATACTAGAGGCGAAAATCCTATGTTTCTTTACCACATTGCTAAGAGCGCTAATATCCCCATAATTCTAGCTGGTCTCTTTGCTATGTTGTTGCTGATATCAGAAGGTACTGAATGGTCTACTGGAAACAAAATTTTCGTGGGAATTGCATTGTCATTATTACTAATACCACTAATCGATCGATTTTTGCGTACACGTGGTGATGAAAGATTAGGTTTCTGGGACAGGCTCTTTGGGGGCGTATGGTTAGTTACTGCGGAAAAGACCAAGTCGGAATCAGGATTTATCCAGCGATTACAATCTATTGGAGACTATGCTGAACAACGTGGAATGTTGGATGAGAAAGATAAGTGATTCACTATTCTGAATCTTCGTATCTTTGCTTGGCCAATTCACGCATGTCTTCATGATGGACTCCGTCATCAATACCTTCTTGATCCGACTCATCAACAATCTCTACACCTAGTAATGTTTCAATTACGTCCTCCATCGTGATTAGTCCGACAGTTCCTCCGAAGTCATCTTTGACCATTAGCATCTGTATCTTATTCTCCAACAGGACATCAAGTGCCTTGTCTACTGAGTCATCCTGCTTACATGAAACAATATCTCTAGAAATCTCTGACATATTGCTTGAATAATCATCAACAGCGGCTCTTCTCAAAATCTCACTCCTAAGGGCCATTCCTTTGATGTCATCTATGCTATCACCAGTTACAGGCATCCTGCCGTAAATCATGATAGGTATTCTATCTAGAACATCTTTGACTGTTTCATCTGCCTGAACTGTAGTAATCACAACTCTAGGTGTCATTACTTCATTTACAGCAATCTCCTTCAATCGCAGAACATTTTGAATCACTGCTTCCTCATCTTCTTCAATCTGGTCGGATTCTTCAGCAATATCGGCTAGGACCGAAAGTTCAGTTCGAGTGACTGTCTCAGTCTCTACAGCTGGTAGCAGAGATCTAGTAATCTCAATTGGCTTGACTATGACCCATAATAGGATCATCAAATAGTGCATTGCATAGTACGAAGGGACGGTTAATCTCCTCCAGTATAGGGCACCTATGGTCTTAGGTAGAATTTCACTAAGTAATAGAATTGCGATTGTCAGAATTGCAGCTGATCCTGCAATTACATACTCACCTTCGAACGCCTTTTCTACTTCCGAGCCGACCCCCAAAGCTCCTACTGTGTGTGCAATAGTGTTGAGAGTTAGTATTGCGGTGAGTGGGCGCTCAGGATCATCTTTCCAATTTGTCCATACTGAACTGATCTTCTCATGTGTATCAGAAAGTGACTTGATGTGCCCATGTGACGTAGAAAGAAGTACAGCCTCTAGGATGCTACAAAGGAACGACGCTCCCAGCGCAATCAACGCGTAGGTAACAATCAATGTATAGTCACTCAATCTCGGTGCCTCTCAGATTTCCAAAATATGGAACAATGGAATTAGTACATCCCCGACCCTGCGGTGGGCGATTATGACATAAACGTGTGGCTTCCCCAATCCTACAGATGGAAGCCGAATCTGAGCGTGTTGCCATATTCATGGCATGGCCTTACGCAAACGGTCCTCTCCACCTAGGGCACGTCGCCGGAAACTGTCTTCCTGCTGATATTCAGTACAAGTATGAGCGAGCCCGCGGTCGCAAAGTTCTGATGTGTAGTGGCTCAGATGAACACGGTACGCCAATCACTCTGACTGCCGAGCAAGAGGAAGTTTCGCCTCAGGAAATTGTAGATCGTTTCCATAAGATAAATTCCAAAGCACTAGCAGATCTAGGTTGTTCTTGGGTAGATAATGTAGATCCACGTGGAATTGAATTTGGTGGGGCCTTGTACAATAGAACCTCCGATTCATTACACAAAGAGATAGTCAGAGAAGTCTTTCTGGATCTACTAGAAGCTGGTTTCCTAGAGCAAACCACAATGCAGCAGTATTGTTCAGTGACTGACGGGCAGGTGAGATTCTTGCCTGACAGATATGTAGAGGGAACTTGTCCTATTTGTAACGCAGATGGTGCCAGGGGCGATCAATGTGATCATTGCGGGGCCACATATGAAGCCCATCAATTATTGAATCCAGTTTCCAAATTAGACCCATCTGCTGTAGTTGAAATTCGTGACACTGATCATATGTTCTTTAGACTGGATATGTTCCAAGACCTACTTTCCGATAGATACTCACTGCAATCGCATATATGGAAGCCCAACGTCCGTGCAATGACTAAAAATTGGCTCGATATGGGTTTGCGTCCTAGAGCTGTAACTCGCGATATTGACTGGGGCATCTCATTACCTATGGAAGGTGATGAATGGGATTCTAAGCGAGTATATGTTTGGTT
>CAYYAH010000007.1:4220-22015 GCA_964470075.1 uncultured Candidatus Poseidoniales archaeon | reverse complement strand
CATGGCGCGCCCGCTCCCTCGACCGTCTATATGCATTTGCACGGCAGGAGCAGCGATTTAACTGCTAGTTACTAAACAGATCTGCGCCGAGTATCGGTAGCAGTACCGAAGCATCTCCTTCGACAACAACCTGTGGCGCCTCAGGTCTCACCTTACCCCAAGATACTGCTTCTCTGAGACGAGCACCCGAGAGTGAACCATCATGCTCTGGAGCGGTAGTTATCGCCACAGCTGAGTCTAGGCCACCGCGATATTGATTCCACCAGATTACGTGATGCTTCGATATTCCTCCGCCCACCATCAGCGCATGACTCTCATCAGCTGTCCAAGTCAGGTCTGAGAGAATCTGCTCATCTGCTAGGAAGTCAATTATGAACGACGGACTTTTCTGTCTATGCATGAACAGTTGTGAACCAATCGCACCGTCAGAAAGGCCTGGTATTACAATCGGGATTCTATGCTTGGCAGCCCAATGCAGCAGAGAACTCTCATCTTCAATCCTGTCACCGATTGACCAGCACAACTCGACTGACCCAAATCCCAGCCATGGATTATCGGGCTGTGCTGCTGAACGCTCCGCTTCGATTTCCTCTAGCCAAGGCAGCATCACACTCTCGATGATATCTCCATAGCACTCGTTTGGCACGATTACGTTGCCCAGCCGGTTTAGCCCCTCTTCACCAAGAGCAATATCATCGAGCTCAAAGTCTCCATGGAAATAGTCCTGATATGTTCGGGCAATGTCGTGGTCGAGAGTTCCGCAAGTTGTGATAACGACATTGAACGCCTTGCGCTTGAGTGCTTCGAGGAAGAACCCACGCGTGCCAGTGGCGCAAAGACAAGCAGGGAATGAGAGCCAATTCAGAACCCCTTCTTGTGAACTCTTACCCATCGCTTGTGAGAGCATATCTCGCGCGCTCGCTAGTTTGGTCGCAGTAAAGCCGCCGGCGCGTGACATCTGGTCAATCAGTGATCTCACGTCTTCAACTGTGGAGAAGTCGTAATCCTCCACGGGAGCGGTAAAGTCGTCCTTGCTGTAACCAGACACGACCCTTCGCACTGCTTCCCGGACTTCAATTCGACGCACTCTCTAGTCGAAAAATTCTGTCCCGCAATCTTGCCGCCCGTTCGAAGTCCAAGCGAGCTGCGGCCTGTCTCATCTCCCTCTCCAACTTCTCCCTGAGTTTGGCTGATTCATCCTCATTGGCGGGAGAAAGCACCTCTCCAGCCGCAGTGACCCACTCTGGCTGGCTGACGTTATCGAGAACTGAGTCAGAGTTGTTCCAAACACCCGCTCCGAGTCCGAACTTCTGGGCAAGCCCCTCAAGCCCCTTCTTGCCGGGTGCCTTGGCAACCATCCGACGACCTCCTCCCCTACCTCTTCCTGCCACACCCGAGGCTAGATCCTCGACCTCCTCGCCCATCACAGGTAGTGCCTTCTGGATGCTTCTAGGGGTGATTCCATGCTCATGGTTATGCTCTGACTGTCTCCTGCGTCGTGACAGCGTCTGCCCAATCGCCGCCTCCATTGCAGGAGACACCGAGTCAGCATACAGGATTACCGAGCCACGCTCGTTTCTACTGGCTCTGCCTATGGTCTGGAGCAGTGAACGCTCGTTACGCAGGAAACCCTCTTTATTGGCATCAAATATCGCTACTAGAGAGACCTCGGGAATGTCCAAACCCTCTCTCAGCAGATTGATTCCGACGATGATGTCGATGTGTCCAAGACGAAGCGCCTTGATTATCTCAGTCCTCTCAAGAGTGTCAATTTCGCTGTGCAGATAGTGCGCCTTGAAGCCCTGACGCTGCAGGTACTCGGCCACCTCCTCTGCGAACTTTATGGTCATCACCGTGACAAGCACCCTCTCATCTGCTTCGATTCGCTTGCGAATCTCATCTTCGAGATCCTGGACCTGACCTGCTGTCTGTCTGACCTCAATCCTGGGGTCGAGCAGACCTGTGGGACGAATCTCCATCGTCGCAATTCCCTCAATCTGTTCGATTAGATTCTGTATAGACGTTTTACTCAGCGGTTTATCTTCCTCTGCAGGGAGAGCTCCACCTCCACTTTGGATGTGCAGGAGTTCCTGTGGTACTTCCTGACCAGTAACCTCAGCGAGATGTCGTAACTCCCTCTCCCCGGGCGTGGCGCTGACGTAGATCATCTGATTGACGAGATTTTGAAACTCATCGATGCGCAGTGGCCTATTATCATAGGCTGAAGGTAGTCGAAATCCGTGGTCGACAAGGTTCTTCTTACGGGAGAAGTCACCCCCATGCATACCTGAGACTTGAGGCAGAGTCACATGCGACTCATCCATCACTACAAGGTACTTTTCGGCCCCACCGTGATACTTCTCGGCGCACATGGCGAAGAAGTCGAGCAGGCAGTATGAACGCTCACCGCGCTGCCTACCGTCGAAGTGCATCGAGTAGTTCTCGACGCCCTTGCACGATCCGATCTCGGACAGCATCTCGAGATCGAATCTAGTTCGCTGCTCGAGGCGATGTGATTCCAAATCCATACCTTCGCCGTGGAACCAGTCCATCCGCTCATCGAGTTCGTGCTCAATGTCCTCGAGAGCCTGATTGAATCGCTCCTCACTGGTCATGTAGAACTCTCGCGGATGAATCCACGCCTCCTCGAAGTCATCGAGCGGCTCCCATGACACGGCCTCGCAGGCCTGAATGCGCTCGATACCGTCCCAGCCGAAGCGGATACGCAATGGATCGTCACGGCTGGGCATCCAGATGTCGAGAACCTCGCCTCGCAGGCGGATATCGCCACGCGTGATTTCAGCAGCCGTCCTGCGATATTGTAGGCCAACCAGCTGCCTGACAACTTCCTGCGGGTCGGCCCTCTCTCCAACTGCCAGTCTGAGGTGATTCTGTTGGAACACCTCAGGCGGGTTCAGTCCGTAAATCACCGAAACCGTCCCCACTGCAATCACATCAGGTCGTGATACGAGCGAGGCCACAGTGGAGAACCGCTCCTGCTCGATACGCTCGTTCATCTGCAGTTCCTTGTCGATGTACAGGTCCCTGCCGGGGATGTAAGCCTCAGGCTGGTAGTAGTCGTAGTAGCTAACGAAGTACTCCACCGCATTCTCGGGAAATAACTCGCTCATTTCTTGCCACAGCTGGCGAGCGAGCGTCTTGTTGTGCGATAGGATTAGAGTTGGAATCTGCAACCTCTCGATTACCTTGGCCATCGCGAATGTCTTACCCGAGCCCGTGACACCTAGCAACACACATCGCTCCTGGCCGTTCTCAATTTGTTCCACCAACTTGTCGATTGCCTGCTGCTGGTCACCAGCCGAGTCATAGTCCGATTTCAGAGTGAATATGGCCGAATCTCCCATCACATCAACCCCGCCAAAGTGAGGCTGGCTAGTAGAGCCCAGCCAGTTAGCACCGAGGAGTTGAACAGTGTCTTCTGGAAGCCACCCATCGCCTCGTCTGAATCCATAGATGTCTGGGCTCCCTTGGTCATCACGATGATGTTCACCAAGGCCATCACTACCGCGGCAGGAACCCACAGAGAGTAACTGTGTCTGCCATCAACCGCCTCGCCCAATCCTGTGAGCACGAAGCAGAGAGCCCAACTTATTGTCAGGGCCACACTCATTCCTGTGGAGGCCCTGTCTCCGAACGCAGAGGGGAACGACTTGATCCCCTGCTCGTGGTCCACGCTTACATCCATGCGCGCGTAGTTCACATCGAAGGCAGCTATCCACAGCGCTACACCCATCGAGATGAAGAATATCTCAGGATACCACAGAAAACTGCCGTCAACTCCGGTAATTGCTCCCCATCCGTGGACATCGGCGGCGAGTGCTACCCATGCACCTGCAGGGGCGAGTCCTAGGCACAAACCCAACCACAGGTGACAGATCCAGGACACCCTCTTCGTGTACGGGTATACCATGAATGCCAGCACGGGCAGCCAAACCATCTGCAGCGCCACCTCGTTGAGCATCCATGCGGAGAATGAAAGTATCACTAGGAAAGCGACAGCAAGCCCCCAAGCCGTCTGCCTTGACATCACACCAGAAGGCAGATGTCGGGACGCAGTACGCGGATTACCGGCATCAATATCGCTGTCGATTATCCTATTCAGCACCATCGCAAGACCTCTGGCAGCCACCGCAGCGAGAAGTATCCACAACAGGTCGAGTGAGCCGGAACCGAACTCAGCGTGTGCCAGCACGTAGCCGATTAGTACGAACGGCAGTGAGAACAAGGTGTGCTCCACCTTGACGAACTCAAGAATTTCTCTGACACCCATCAGTAGCCCCCCTCGGCGAGCCACGCATCCACTCTCTCGGCCACCTTGGGGTCGTGAAGGGTCATACCCGGCCAGCGTCTAACTGGCAAAGGCCCCTTATTCGATGGAATAGGTGCGGTGGCATCCCAGGCAACGCGACCTCCTGAATCATCGAAGTGCAGGTCGCGACCCACATCGAAGCGGCAGAATAGCTGCCATAGCATGCGTCGACGCCAGTCCTCGCTGGCCAGATACGCATCATCGTCGGTGATAAACAGCCAGCGCAGGTTCTTCGCCGCCTCAAGTGACCAGATTGACTCACAAATCTCGCGAATCACCTCACGCTGCCTCGCCGCACCCTCCTCACTAATCCTCTCCATGCTACTCTCTGGCTTGGGTCCGCCCTCAATGTCGGTAGTAACCACCAGCATGGAGGGCCTCAGCATCCTCGCCTGAATCACTCCGCTGACTGCGGATGCTGAGATTGCCAGTGATTCGGGACAGCCTTGCTGCTCGGGCAAATCGCTGTGCGGGTCACCCTTAGGTGTCGAAGTGGCATCTATGACCAACTTGTCGTGGATGTTGTCCCAAGGTGCTGCGTGGGCTAGAGTATCTGCGACCATCCCCCTAAGGAACACTAGGTCCTCGGGGATGTGTACCCGGTAGTCTATCGCATCGAGCATAGCATCGAGGTCCTTGACCGGATGATCCTCGTCGACCACGACCACGACCTTCTGGAACATCAGTTGCCCCGCACCAAGAAGCCCCAGCGCGGTCTTACGGCCCTGTCTGGGGTAGCGCTGTTTGGAGGCGACGATGGCGAAGTTGTGGAAACCAGTCTCAAGTGGAAGGAACAAGTCGACAACGTCCCGATGTTGGAACCGAAGCACCGGTAGGAAAGCTTCACCGATTGCCTCGCCGAGGTATCCGTCCTCCATCGGAGGCGTGCCGACGATAGTCATCGGAACCATCGCATCCCTCCGATGGGTAATCCTAGTGACGTGCATTACCGGGTATGGCTCTGCCAGAGAATAGTAACCGAAGTGATCACCAAAGGGCCCCTCCATTCGGGCCTCCCCTGGTACGGTGTAACCCTCTATGACTACGTCGCAATCGGCAGGAACCCACAGGTCGTTGGTCTTGCACTTCACAATAGGTAGCCTCCTGCCTGAGAGCAGTCCTGCGAACTCATACTCGCTCAGATTGTCCGGCAGCGGAGCAATTGCACTGAATGTCAACTCTGGAGGCCCACCTAGGCAGATAGCTACTGACATTCTGCCCGTTGCCGCATCTGCGTGGTCCGCGCCATGCTTGTGAGCCTGCCAGTGCAAACCGACCTCTGTTGGGCCGAACACCTGACTTCGATACATTCCCATGTTGTGCTCACCAGTTGTCGGGTCTGCTGTGACAACCAGAGGCAATGTCATGAATCTGCCACCGTCTTCTGGCCAGGTCTTCGGAATCGGAAGTACGGTAACATCTGGCTCTTCCATAACAACCTGTTGACAAGCGCCTCTCGAGGCCCTGCGAGGCGCCATCGACATACCATCGAGAGCCAGCCCGATGCCCTTCCACGGGGCTCGCATTATTGTGCCCACATCCGGCTTCATCAGAGCAGTCATTTTCTCTCCGACTTCCTTGGGCTCAGAGACTCCTAGAGCCCGATTGGTTCGGTCTCTGGTGCCGTAGAGATTCATCAGCAGTGGAAACGGGCTGATACTGCCGTCAGGCAAACGAGGCTGCTCGAACTTGATTGCCGGCCCGCCCCGCTTGACCATACGGTCAGCGAAGCACCCTGCCTCGAGTTCAACATCCACTGGATCGGGGATTCTGAGAAGCTCTCCCGATTCCTCTAGGGACCTGACGAAGTCGGATAGCCGCTTCCAACCCATGACTGTCCGGAACACTCACAGAATGAGAATGTTCGCTCGCCATCATAGATGGCGGAACCGACGGTTTCTTTGATGCTAGACCTTCCCGCAAGGCCATGGGAGATGCGATGAACACCTGCGATGTACTAGTCATCGGAGCCGGTCCAGGAGGTGGAAACGCCGCTTTGCAGTCCGCTAAGAATGGCCTTTCCACCATTCTAATCGAGGACCATCCTGCCATCGGAACTCCCGTCCACTGCGGCGAGTGCATCTCCGAGATTGCATGCCAGAATCTAGGGCTAAAACTGCCTGAGCATGTAGTCAGCATGGAAGTGCACGGGATTCGTGTAATCTTCCCCGACGGCACCGAGAAGTGCTTGACTGAGGAGGGTTATGTACTCGAGAAGCACCTGTTTGAGAGATGGATTGCAGATGAGGCAGTGGCAGCGGGAGCCAACATGCATCTCAATCACAAATTGTCCACTATGGAGAGAATCGAGGAGAACGGTAAGTTCGCCGGCTGGCTATGTGATGGCAAGGGCGACAACTTCCCGATTCAAGCGAAGATAGTTATTGACGCATCGGGCGTCGCTGCAGTCTGCTCGAAGATAGTCAAACCCGACGGCGAAAAACCACTCAACGAGATGGGCAAAGTCGTTGCAGGTATGCAGTACGAAATGCTCGAAGTTCCAACCGACGGCTATCTCGACTTCTACATCTGGCCAGAGTACGCAGAGAAGGGATATCTGTGGATGATTCCCAAGTGCGATGGAAGGGCCAACGTGGGATTAGTCACAGAAGACAGACCGCGCGCGAAGAAGGCCTTGGACGAGTTCATTGACATAACTCACTTCAAGGAACTCGAGCAGGTTCACCCACCTTGGAAGGAGAAGGGTACCCATGCCTTCGGAGGAACCATCCCAATCTCCGGACCATTTGCCAACACTCACTATGACGGACTGATGCTGGTAGGAGACGCCGCCGGCTTCACATCACCACTTTTTGAAGGCGGCTCACATCTCGCTCTGAAGTCTGCTGTATATGCTGCTCAGACAGCAGCAGCAGCAATCTCTGAGGACGATTTAAGCGGTTCCAGGCTGGCCGAGTACACTAAACTCTGGAAGAACGAGTTCCCACCTTACGACAAGATTCTCAAGGGCAAGAACGCGCTTTTTGATCTGACAGACGATGAGATGTCGTTGATGGCTCGTTGCTTTCCCAATGAAATGTCAGATATGGGGGCAAGCGGTAAGGCCATGGTAGCGCTCAGACTTCTCGTTAGAAGGCCCGGACTCTACTTCAAGCGAATAGTCCCAGCAATGCTCGCCTTTGGATACAGCCGCGCCAAGTACTACGGGTGGTGACCCCCATCCTCCCTACTTTGGGACTCTTGCTGCTCGCGCTCGCCGTTTTCACTAGTCTACATCAGACTATGCGACCCGATAAGGCCGGAGACGTGCTAGCTAGAAACATCACTCTCGTCTCTCAAATTTCTCCATTCACCTTGTTGGTGGGGGCCTTCGTAATCGATGCATCCAGTCTTGACCTTGTTGCCAGATATGGTGGAGCCGGCTTACCGCTGTTTTACCGAGTCTCAGCGGTTTGGGGCGGTAGAGCCGGGCCACTTCTACTGTGGGCAGCCCTCCTCGGTATCGTCTCTTGGATGATGACTGAGAAGGACAAACCAGCGAAGCTTGAGGTCAGAATCATGCATGTCTTGGTAGCATCCATCCTACTAGTTTCATGGTTGCTTGAGCCATTCGCTAATGCTGGATTGCAGCAAGGAGAGTTACACCCTTTACTGCAGACCGATTTGATGGTCATTCATCCACCGATTGTATTCGCTTTCTACTCGTTATGTCTGGCAACTGCCAGCGTTGCAATCGCTGGCGTGCTAAGGAATGACTCCTCGGAGTCGATTCATGAGTCCCAACTGTGCTGGGCTAGGGCTGCCTTTTTCGTCGGAACAATCGGTATCGGTTTGGGTGGCCTGTGGGCATATACAGTACTCGACTGGGGCGGCTATTGGGCCTGGGATCCGGTTGAGACCGGTTCATTGTTACCTTGGCTGGCTTTGCTTCTCGTCATTCACGTCAGAGCCCAACCCGGATCGAAGGCCATTTCAGCTTCACCCGCTATCGGAATCATCACCGGAGCACTGGCTTTCCATGCTACCATGGTGACTCGGGCAAATGGAGTCTGGGCATCTGTCCACGCGTTCGTTGCCGATGGCGAGGGAACGCTGTCGGAGGACCCCTATCTAAGAGTCCTTGAGATTGCTGAGTGGAGTCCAGTAGGTATCGAGGTCACATCATATCTGATTGTCATGGTAGCGATGTTCTGCTTCGCCATGCTGCACCTGCTCAGAGAGCAGAGAGCTGCAGTATCTTCTGTAGGTGGAAAGACGATGCTTGAGGAGACTCCAGCGTTGTCAAGACTCCTCATTCTAATTTTCCTAACTATTGCGCTTTGGATAGGATCTAGCGCAATTCTAGCAGTTGGTCTAGCACTGATGCTATTGATTGTCAATAGCGACTCCCGGCGACCCGCGATGCATTGGATAACGTTAGGAGTCGTGATGATGCTATTCTCTAGCTGGCTATGGATTTCGAATATCCAGCAGTCAGTTGCTGGAATGATCCCGTTCCTAGCCCCTTGGCTACTCTCTCCTGAGAATGAGAACGAGTTCCAGTCACTACGACTACCGTTCACGGATATCTCAGCAAGAACTCGCGCAGCAAGAATGGTGCCTTGGTACGGTGGCACAGCCTTCCTACTTCTGACTTGGCTACTGCTAACTGTAGAGATTGACGGACCCAGCCTTGAGGCTCATGAGTTCTATGGTGCACCCCTACTAGCTCTTCTTGCACTTGGTCTAGCATTGTATGGCTGGGGTCGCTCGCTACCTGTCGACAAGGGACCGATTGCAATAGGTCTAGCACTAGTTGCTTCAGTAATTCTAGCAGTATTCAGCGACAATCTACCACTTCCCGGAGATTCTGAACTAGTAGTTACCAGCGGTATCACCAGAGGTGCAATAGGTGCATTTGTCCTAACTTGGCTACTCATTTCTCTCCCTCTAACTGCCAAGCAGGCTTGGCTCACGACGAAGAAGGTCTTGCCCCGACTAAGGGCAAGTGGAATGGGTGGTAGGAATGCCCCGCGCGCGAGGTTACTAGGCTCGCACCTCGCTCACCTTGGAATCCTTCTACTCCTGGTAGGCCACGTGATGACCACGACGATGCTAGACCGTTCAAACCCCTCTCACTTGGTCACTCTTGAGAGAAATCAGCCAGTAGAGCACGAAGGCTACGAGATGATATTCGTTGGAACCGAGATGTACACTTCTGATCATGAGGACTACGACTATTCAGTTGGAGATGGTTTCGTCGGAGTTTCAATTGAGGTCTGGAAGAATGGCGAACACATTGAGACTCTGAACCCTGGAATGCTGCGTTTCGACTCTCCCAGTGGGGCTATTAACTCACGCTCCGAAGTGGATAGGATGAGCAGACTGTCTGGAGATACAATCGTAATTCTCGACATGGCTCAGTCTAACGATCTATTGAGCTCAATGATTCTCGGTGACCTGGATGCAGTCGAGTCAGTCAGGGTCACAATCTACGATTTGCAGGGCAGTCACCTAGTCTGGTTAGGCTGGATTCTAATCATGTTAGGCGGTCTAGCGGCCTTATTGAGCAGCCGTGAAGCGGCTGATGAAGAGGAGTAGACCGGTTCAATCCACCCTTCGGGTGGACCGAGCGTATCAAAAAGGGGCGATAGGTCGGCGGGGCGCCTCAGGAGGCTATTCTATGGATAATGGCACGATAGTCCACATCGATTACGATCTATTAAACGCAGACAATGACAAGCTAATCGAGACCACACGCGAGGAGGTCGCCAAGGAGCACGATGCTCACGATGAGAACCGCACTTACTCTCCAATGATTACTGTCGTAGGAGACGGTCGTCTGATTGCAGGCTTCGAATCTCACCTTAACGAGGCTGAGGCCGAAACCGACTACAGCATTGACATCGAGCCTACCGAAGCCTATGGTGAGCGCGACGCTAGCCTAGTCGAAACCATCGGTCAGAACGTTCTGATGCGCAGTGTGCGCGACCCGGAAATGTTAGGAATCGGTTCCCCGGTAGAGATTGGTGGACGCCAAGGTGTTCTACAGTTCCTCAGTGCAGGTCGTGCTAGGATAGACTACAATCACCCACTAGCAGGAGTCACCCTGCGCTACAATTACCGAATCACCAAGGTAGTCGAGGACCGCGCTGAGAAGGTCGAAACTCTACTCAGCATGAACACTGGTCGAGACGACTTTGAGGTCGAGTTCGATGGCGATGACCTGACCATCACCACTCCTGAGGCTGTAGCTTACGACCAGAACTGGTCATTCACCAAGTTCAGCCTCGTGCGCACACTCAGGGACCACCTTGGAGTGGGCATTGTAGTGTTCAGAGAAGTCCACGAGCCCCGTGTGGCTGCAGATGAAGAAGAGTAATCGCCTAGTGCAACATTCTTCTCTTAATGCCCATTCGATTAATCTGCCTCAATGACGACGAAGGGTTACCGAGCGAAGGCTTTGACGTTCCCTATGAGTACCGAGAGGCACCAAACATCCAGCGTATTGAAGTCACATCGACTTCCCCACACACCATGCGAGAACGTGCAAAGGCACTCACCGTCCTCGCAGTTCTGCTGACATCTACCCTTACTTCTGGATGCTTTGGATTGGCTGTACAAAGAGAAGTAATGGAGTCGTGGCGGGAGCCCCCTTCGACATTTCCGAAGGAGGAGACCTTTGGCTGGGATCACACCTTTGAATCATCTGGAATCGAGGCGGCCGAGCCGTACGAGAGAGAAGAACTCATCATGTTTGATGAGAGCGTGACTGAACTAGTCATCACCTTCCGAGCCGACTTCCCGTGGTCCTCACAAATAGAGGATATCATAGGAAACGAGACCAATGAGTTCCGCTATGTAGAGGTAAGACTGTGGGAGCCCGGTGTCAAGGAGACAGGTGGCAACCCGTATTGGGAGGTTAGGGCCACCCAAGACTATGCGCAGACAGTCTTCGTGCTCGGTAATGGCACATTCATGCGAGGCAATTGGCTATTCGAGATTGAAGCCAGAGGATATGGCATAACCGCTCCAATAGAACAACTCTCCTTCCATGACAGCTTCGATGTATTCCTCACAATAACACGCCCTTGCGTGCGCTTCGCAGAGGTACACGACACGGGCGAATGCACGTTTCTGAGCGATTTGGAGTGAGTCTCACCCTACAGGGTGATGCGTAGCGCTTATGAGTCAATGTCAGGTCGCCGCGACGCTGAGGATTCAACGTGGATGAAAGTCTAGCCCCTTTAGTTCCGCTCGACGTGTACGAACAGCATGCTGTTCACATAGGAACCAACCAGAAGTCGGCAGATATGCGTAAGTTCCTAGACACCATGCGTCAGGACGGCGCCGGACTGCATCTAATCGACGTTCATCAAACGGATTCGCGCATTAGGACTGTAGCCAAGTTCCTGTCAAACTACGACCCTGAGAGAATTCTCGTGGTCAGTGCCCGACAGTACGGACAGCGCCCTGCCCGAAAGTTCGCAGAGAGCATCGGTGCAATGCGTATCGTCGGCCGCTTCATCCCTGGAACTCTCACCAATCCCAGCCTCAGAACTTACATTGAGCCTGAGGTTATTCTGGTCACCGACCCAGCAGCAGACTCTCAGGCTCTATCAGAAGCAGTAAGCTCAGGTCTACCAGTAGTCGGCATCTGCGATGCCAACAATCGCCTGCGCAATGTCGATCTGGTTCTTCCGGCCAACAACAAGGGCCGACGCTCACTCGCTCTAGTCTACTGGCTGCTAGCCCGTGAGATGCTCAAGAACAGAGGCGTACTATCCGACGCAGACTGGGAACGCTCTCAGAGCGTCGATGACTGGGAATCCACCTTCTAAGTCGCGACGGACTCATAGGTTCCTTACTGGACCGATGCCCATGCGGACCACTAATCCACCACTCTTCCTCGCCCCGATGGCAGGTGTTACTGACCTAGCCTATCGGCTGTTGGCTAGTGAGTGTGGAGCCGATTACACAGTCACTGAGTTCACAGCCGCGTCCGGTCTCACTCGCAGGAACACGAACTCATGGCTCAAGGTCGAGAGCGACCCTAGAGAGAAACCATTCATTCCGCAGATTTTCGGCGGAGACATCGACGAGATGGTCACTACAGTCAAACTACTACAGGATCGCGCCGACATAATCGATCTCAACTTCGGCTGCCCCGCGCCTAAGGTGTGCCGTAATGATGCGGGCGCAGCTCTCTTACGAGACCCAGACAGAGTCATTAAGATGGTCAGAGCATGTATTGAAGCAACCGATGTACCAATCACTGTGAAGATGAGACTTGGAACAGGAAGTGGACCGAACACGGCTCTGGAAATCTGCACGAGGCTCGAGACCGAGGGCGTGGAGCGTATCTGCGTTCATGGGCGGACCCTCAAGCAGCGCTATTCGGGTGAGTCGGACTGGTCCCAAATCAGAGATATCGTGCAGGCAGTCGAAATCCCTGTGATTGCGAACGGAGATATCGTTGATGCCAAGACAGCGGCTGCCTGCTTAGAGGAGACCGGCGCTGCCGGTCTAATGATTGGTCGTGGAGCCATCGGCAGACCGACACTATTCCATGAGATCAAGCGCGACCTTGGATGGTCAGATGACAAACCCCGCTGGAATATCGACGACCCAGCCGTAGCCAGGCACTGGTGTTGGGAGAGATATGTCGAGTTAAGCTCGGAATTGTATCGCGACCACATCAACAAGAATCTCAAGCGACATGCCGTTTCCTTCACCAAAGGACTTCCCGGTGCTTCTGCGATGAGAGTGGAGTTACATTCTATCCACGACCAGCGGCAACTGGGTCAGAGAGTCTCTGAATATCTGGAAGAACTTGCTTCCCCTGGGGCGGTGGCGTAATGCATGATTCCATCAACATCAAGGGAACCAAGTTGCAAGAGTGCTCGGTTGAGCCATTGACAGGATGGTTCCGCGATGGATGCTGCAACACAGATGAGCGAGATCAAGGCTCACACACAGTATGTGCGATTGTGACTGATGAGTTTCTCCAGTTCGCTCTTTCACAAGGTAATGACCTAATCACACCCGCACCTCAATTCGGTTTTCCCGGATTGAAATCTGGTGATAGATGGTGTGTTTGCGCTGGAACCTGGCAGGAAGCAGCCGAAGTCGGTTTGGCGTGTCCTGTTATACTAGAGGCCACGCATGAGGAGGCTCTTGCAGTCTGCAATCTTGAGATGCTGGAAAGTCACGCAGCCTAATTTTCGTTACTAGAGAGAACTTCGTCCAGCCTCTGAGCGACAGTCCTCATCCGTCTAAGAGTCCTTTCAGCCTTCCTCATCACTCCTTCTCTGACGACCGCCCCGTTCTTACCAGCAATCCGGATTCCGTAAGGCATCCTTCCTCCGAGTGTATTCAGCAGGATTCTCTGAGTATCGATATCGACAGGCTTGAGAATCTCCTGTACCTTGTCGGAGTCAAGCGATTTCTTGCGGACTCCCACGATCATCGCCTTTGACACTGTTTCATCCAGCCGACCCAAACCCCCTCTCGTCATCAACCAGTCCTCACCACGGGCATCACTCTGGCGCATCAAGCCGGCATAGATGTCTTGGGCCAGACGCTCTAGCATCGGAACTCTCTCCACGATTCCAGCTGCTCTCATTCTCTCTACTGAGCGCTGTATCCTCGAGCGTGACTCTCCGAACTTCTCTGAGAGTGCCAGCAGACTGACTGCGTTACTGCTTACAGCCAATTCCTCCAACAACTTTCTCGACAACTCATCCCCTTGCTTCGCTCGCTCTCCATTGAGGCCTAGTTCGCGAACCATAGCATCGAGTGCATCTTCTCCCTCAACCAAAGCCCGCGGCTCGGCAATCTCGATACGGAATCCGTATTCATCCTCCTCAGAAGGCACGACCATCCTTTCTTCCGATTCGGAAACATAGGTAGATAGTATTCCTAGACGTTGGTCTAGAATCACCTTGGCCTGCGCAGAAATCAATTCCATCGATGCAGACATTGAACCTCCTCTCAGCACGTACACGTGCCACCTATCATCGGTTTGAGTAGATACAAGTCCGGACTCTCGCAGTTTGACCAGTTGGTGATGGACTCCGGTCTGCGAGAGTCCACTAACATCACCGATAGACTTTCCATCCCAACCTCTTAGAGGCTCAGCTAGGAATGTCAAACCCAACAAACGATGCAGAGCCCCTTGGTCATCATCAACACTGAACCCATCGCTCTTGCGTCGCACAAGCCCCATCGAATCGAGCAGCCAGGCGAGAAGAACATCAGGATCACGACTGCCTGTAGGCATCGCTGCTTCGACCAGTCTAACTCTGAACATGCGCGCTCCGCGCGCATCCCTAGGCACAAGAGGCTTGGCCACGCTGTGAGACCAAATCAGGCATATTCAACGCGGATATCAAGCCACGGATAGTCGACCTGGGAGGTCTGCAGACCAGACAGGTGAGGCGCTAGAGACAGCCCAGAGGGGCTAAGGATGCCCCGCTGGCGAAGCACACCGATTGCGGAATGGACCGAGGCTCTCGAACGACCTAGGTCACGAGCCAACTCTGCTTGAGAAACCGGCTCGGGAGATCTCGAGAGTCTAGCTACGACTTTCCTCTGTACAGTAGAGAGCCCAACCGGCAACATCTCTGCAGCCCTCGCCTGATCTGTAACACCAGTTCCCGCTAGAATCTCCACTTGGTTGGGTGCACCGGCATAGTAGCAGGTTCGTCCATTTACTGACATAGTGGTCACTGACCGCTCGCTTATCAAAACATCCAGATGATGCCTGAGAGTTCCGTTCGCTGCATCGAGTTGCCTTTGCAACTCTCTGTAATGGATGCCAGGAGAACGCTCTAGAGTAGAGAGTATGCTTCTTCTCAGAGGATGTTCCCATGAATGATCTCTAGGTGCGGCCAGAGTTCCTTCGGATACTGGAACTAGCATAGGCAAGAGGCCACCTAGGCCCATTACGCCGCCAGCGATAGTTGCCAGCCCATCGAAGACCCAAGAACGCTTACTACGCCACTGTTCAAGCAGAGCCATGACACTCTTCCTCGACGTACGACCTTTGAAGCATACGGTTAGGTGTATCACCAATGCTCTTGTTGTAGATTCACTTAGTTCCGACGACACGGCCTTGGTGGAGCTTCATGTAAGCCACTAGAGGGCTGAGCAGCCGACCCGCCTCGCGACCGTGTTCAGTCAGCCTGTATATGACTCGGATTGGAGGACCATCCTCGACGATCCTATCGACAAGCCCATTCTGTACGCAGGTGGTTAGCTTGTCAGACAGAGTTCTACTACTAATGCCTCGCAGGAGTTTCCGCATCTCATTGAATCTACGGTCGCCAGCAATGTACAATGTAGCCAGAATCTCGATAGCCCATCTAGAACTGAAAATAGAGAAAGCGTCTACAGCTGAATCGACCTCCCAAGAGACGTCGAATTCATCGTCGTTGTACTCTCCGAATACCCTACGAATCATCGCACCATTGTCCTCAACCTCCTCAAGCGCATCCTTGATTTTCTTCAGGTCACGAGAGGTAATTCGCATCGCGTCGGAGGTCATGGTAACAGGTTGTCGAGAGGGTATCTGGTGTATAAAATGCACTTCGGTGTAATCGTGCTTACTGGCCGCTTCATATACAGGTTCTATCAGGACGGTGTGTAATTTACACTTGGTTACAGGAGGAAACTAATGGAGAGAATGATGCAGAACTGGTTGGACGAGACAATTACTGAAGAGACAACTCTGGAAGATATCCCAAATATCAGCCTCAGAAGTATACTGTTCGCGACTATCGCCAACTACCGAGCTCCGGCTTGGATCCAGTCACCACGAAGAGTCTAGTCAAGCACCCGAGTATTCGGGTCGACGCCCTTCAATCAAGGCACTGAGTCCCTCTAGGGAGTCTGCTGTACCAAAGATTGTATCGAGCCCTTCGAGTTCGCTCTTCAGTCCTGAACTCAGGTCTGAATGCGCGGCAGCATCGAGCAATTCACTGGCCATTGAGAGCGCGATAGGAGCGGTCCGAGACAACGACTTGAGTTGTCTCGACACCATCTTTTCCCCGGCATCGAAACCGCCCGGCACGCCTCCCGAAAGCAGCGATGGCATGTTTTCATCAGAGTAGAATGAGGTTGCGAAGGACACTAACGGATGGCCCGAATCTGCAGGCCTCCTAGGATACTTTTCGCTTGGCTTTCCTTGCGAAGAAATCTCACTTACTACTGCCTCAACAGCAGAAGGCTCAATCAGATGAGTGAGCAGTCCGAGAGCCTTGGCAGAGTCAGCATCTAGAAAATTTCCAGCTAGTACTACGAATCGCGCACACTCGATACCACAGATTCTAGGGGTCCTTTGAGTCCCCCCGAGTCCTGGATAGATTCCAATACTCGTCTCCGGGAATCTGAATTGAGATCTTCTAGTTCCAACTCTGTAGTCACAGGCTAACGCCAATTCTAGTCCACCTCCCAATGCCAAACCAGTAGTAAGTGCAATGGTGGTCTTCGGACTACTCTCGAGCTTGTCTAATACAGAGTGTCCATTGGCAGTGAAGTCGTAGATGTCCCCAATTGCATCGGCTTGAATCTTGTCCACGAAGAACTTGACATCCGCACCGGCCACGAAGGCCTTACCCGCTCCCTCAAGAACAATCGTTGCAACATCATCTCGAGAATTCAATTCATCCAATGCTTCTCCGAGTTGAGAAACAACAGTGACATTCAGCGCATTCATCGCTTCCGGTCTGTTGATTCGAACAGTCGCGATGCCACTATTTACTGTGACATCGATGTATGAAAAATCAAAGGATTCCCGCCTCTCAGTAAACCAGTCAGGTAACTCCAAGTCCGCCTCATCTGCGTAGGATATTGCCATTCTGACAGCCTCCTTGACACCAATTTTGTTTGCTATTTCAAATGGCCCTAGCGCCCATCTCAGACCAACCTTGGCCCCTCTATCGACATCCTCCATTGTGCATATCTTCTCGGCGACAATCTGGGCCGAGACAGCGAAGACCTGACCCAACAGACGCTCACGAATTACAGTGGCAGCCTCCTCGCTGCACTCCTCATCTCCACTAATGTCCCAAGTCCTTCCCTCTGTGACTAGATCTCGCAGGGTTTGAGTCGCTGAGTATCGAGGAGTACTCAGTTGGGTAGCGAGATAGTCAGTGGAGTGCATTGCTATTGGAGACCCTGTTAGATTCATCAGAGCAAAAGGACCGAGGCCTATTCTGAACGCCTTACGAGCTACAGCGTCGATTTGGGCAGTTGTACCTACGCCCTCTTCTAGCAACTTACAAGCCTCGTTCAACCATGGTACGAAAAATCGGTTGACCACGAACCCAGGCTTGTCCTTGCAGACGATTACGACCTTCCCCATTGTCTTGCAGTACTGTTCTACTGCTGCTAGAGTCTCATCAGAGGTGGTTTCTGCAGGGATAATCTCGACTAATCTATTCTTGGCTGGGTGATAGAAGAAGTGCAACCCTATGAAACGGTCCGGCCTGCCTACTGCTTCAGCCAAATCGTTGACTGAAAG
>CAYYAH010000007.1:0-4120 GCA_964470075.1 uncultured Candidatus Poseidoniales archaeon | reverse complement strand
TTCAATCTCGATGCCAGCGACGGCTCATGGTCAAATCTAGGCTCACAAGTTCAGTTATCAAACGGTGAGTTGACACATAGCAGTGACTCTCTGCGCTCATGGACGGCCGATTGGACTGCTCCAGCTACTGGAACTGGGGATGTCACATTCGATCTAGCAGTACTGTATGCCAACGGCAATGGTCAGAACTCAGGTGACAGCTGGGGAACGGGAACTTGGACACTCCCTGAGTCCGGTGGTTCAGGTGGATCTCCACCAGTAGCCTCGAATGTCACATATGTGCCTACTACTCCTACCAAAGCCACCGGTCTAGGAGTCTCGTATGACTACAGTGACGCTGACGGGGATTCAGAACAAGGGACACAGATCAAGTGGTGGAGAGACGGTCTGAGAATAAGTGCCATCGATGATTTGACCAATGTTCCTAACAACTGGATATCGAGAGGTCAAGAGTGGCAGGTCGAGGTCACTCCTTCTGATGTCAATGAGGACGGCGACCCAGTTCTTCTCTCTCCAGTAATCATAGGGAACACCATCCCAGTAGCCAGAGATCTCTCATTGACTCCCACTGATCCACTAGAGAATGATGACTTAGACCTAGATTACGAATACTATGATCTCGATGGGAACCCACAGCAGGAAACTGAGATACATTGGTATCTCGATGGAGGTAGAATTGCTGAGTTAGACGGCCAAACCAGCGTCTCCAGCCTATGGACACGCTCTGGAGACTCATGGCAAGCATCAGTCAGACCTCATGACGGGACTAATTACGGTGATACGGCCTGGACAGCTACCATCGTCATCGGGTCTTCTAATACACAACCGTCTGCAACCGCCTACATTACACCCTCTGGAAACGCTGTCACCAGCAATTCTCTTCAGGTAATCGTAGGTTACAGCGACCCCGATGGAGATCCAAAAGTGTCGACAGAAATCAGGTGGCTACGCGACGGTGCTCAAATATCAGCTTACAACGACATGACAGTCGTACCACCGGAAGCCACCTCAAAAGGCCAGGACTGGGTCGCTGAAGCCAGAGTATTTGACGGCTTGATGTGGTCTGATTGGGTCACTACTAGCCCTGTAACAATTCAGAACACTCCTCCAGTGGTGACCTCAATTACAATGCTCCCGGAGGGTGATATCTACACCACGGCTAACCTCACCGTGGTTTGGGAGCAGACCGATATTGACGGAGATTCAGAGTCAGATAGTCAGATTCGCTGGTGGATCAATGGCAATTGGGTCCAAGACTACGATGACATGGTTACTGTCCCATACTCGGAGACCTTCAGAGACCAACACTGGGCAGTCCAGGTCATTCCAGGTGATGGAGAGAGCCTTGGAACTTCGATGAAGACAACTTCTCGAGCTATTCTCAATGCTCCTCCGAGTGTACCTGAGATTTCCCTAGGAGGCGATTTCGGCACCACTGAACTCGGAGTTCCTGACTCATTGCACAATCTTGTCGTCCAGGCGACTTCGCTAGATCCGGACGAAGAGACCGTACTGTTCGACTACCTGTGGTCGAGAAACGGATTCCATGTGCCTGACCTTGACGGCCATTCATCGGTTACATCAGAACGTCTGGAACCTGGACAGACATGGACAGTCACTGTCTTCGCTAACGATCCATGGGGACTATCTTCCTCAGCATCGGAAATGGTGGTAATCGCCAATCTGCCTCCTGAGGCAGAATGGGCGACCTCACCTGACCCTGCAGTACCTGGATCCCAGTTCTCTCTCGACGCGGGTGGCGCGGAGGATCCTGACGGTGAGGTCGTAGCATGGTTCTGGACCGTAAATGGAGTAAGCCTCTCTGGCGAATCAATCGATGTGATTCTGCCCGGAGGAGTACATACCATTGTTCTCACTGTGATTGACAACCTAGGGGCATCAGATACTCACGAGAGCGAACTAGTGCTAGGGCCTGTTAGCATGGTTTCAGATCTTAGTGCATCGCTGGATGGTGCCGAGGTACGTTTGTCTTGGACCGGCTCCTCTTCCGATTATCGAGTATACCGCTCTACCAGTCCAATCACTACTGTAGTCGGCCTGACAGCTCTAGATCCCGTCCCAGAATGGGGCGAACCGGTGCCTCTTGATATGGAGCCGGTAGGCATCACATCGGGAACTCAGTGGAGTGAAACCGCTCCGGTTGCTACCACTCTGTACTACGCGGTTACTACCACAGTAGACGGATTTGAAGTCGTCTGGGTAGTAAACGGCCAGAACATGGTGAGCGTTAATGCCACATCTGCTGCAGGAGCAGTAGATACAGACCCAACAGGCTCAACTAAGGTGCTGGTGATACCAATCTCTGTAATCATGTCACTTCTAGGAGCCGCGGCGATTGGAATTTCGATTACTGAGTCTAGAAGGAGGTCCCCCTGATGAAATCTCGAGCGGGCATTCTCACAGTCATCGCAATCCTCCTCGCAACGGGAGCAAGCGTGGCCAATCCCGGTGGAAATGGCGATGCAGACCGCGATTATACCTGTGGAGGCTCTTGTCATGGTGATCCGGCACTAAGCACCCCTTCAGATGGTGTCGTCTCAGTCTCTGTGGATGACATTACCTTCACCGGAACAGCAACCGCCATTCATGTTACTGCTAGCGGAATGAGCCTATCTTCAAACCGTCTTGTAGGCGTATTCTTGCTTGGATCAGCCAATGGCAATAATGACCACCCAGAGGACCACGGATGGAAAATTGTTCAGGACCCCAACGGAGGTTCGCACAACTACGTCGAAGTCACAGTCCCATCAAGTGGCTCTGTGACTTTGACCTGGGTGATGCTAGCACCACAGACACCCGGGACAGTGAATCTGTTTGTAGCAACTCATCACGGCGCTAATCCGAACAGCAACAACTGGGCATATTCGGGGCTCACACGAGGTTACTCGGTCGATGTACAACCAGTACCTGAAAATCTACCAGGATTCGCTTTCGATTGGAAGCCCGAGACCAGAGTTACCGGAGATACTTCGCCTACTGTAATCAGGACCACCAACACAACCTCAGTATCTGTCCAATGGATGCTCGAGGGCGAGTGGACTCCTCACGATACCGAAGTTACTGGTGGAGGAGACGAGTGGCATGCTCAGATTCCTGCCACTATCGGAGATACTAGAATTCAATATCAGGTGACTACATCGAATGGAGAATTCTCAATCACCCAACCTTGGTTGATGGTGGCAACACAACCAGCCCCATTCGATGGAAACATCTGGGATGCTAGACTGCAGGGCTTCGCTCTGGCACTCCTTGTAACTGCCTTCCTACTATCCTTGCAGGCTAGACTCTCCCCTTGGGAAGGAGGTCCCGCACAGGACATGACTCTCGAGGTAGAGGAAGACACTACTCCTCCCGAACCACCAGGTCTTGAGCCTGAAGAGCCCGATGAGGCGGCTGCATATCTCGCACGCCTCGTGAAGTACGATGAACACCCTGGTGTACTCTGGGATCCAGTCGAAGAAGAATGGGTTGATGACCCAGACTTTGGAGGTGATGAATGATGTTCGGAGCAGATACCTTCCACGCAGCCATGGCTGAGATTGTGGTCGGTTCGATGGTACTAGCGAGCCTATGTGCAATCGGATGCGCTACGGGCAGCATCATGCCAAATCTCTTCGGTGGCAGATTATCCTCAGACAGGATGATGCTGACTATGGACAAGGCATCGATAGCCGGAGCATGCCTCGGTTTAGTTTTCATCCCGATAGCCGCACTCAGTGGATCGTTCGCGGCTGACAATACCGTCAACAACGCATTGCTGTACAACAAATTCGTCTACACTGGACTTGCTGCAGGATTCTGGGCCGCCTTCGTAATCGGAAGAATCAGACTCGGCCCCGGATTGTGGGAGCATCGCTCACTTAGCGCTCTGCAGGGAACCACAGCTGCAATGGCCATCCTCATGACTACCATGGCATCCTCAATCGGCGGCAAGCTCGTCCGAGGTGATTCACTGTTCGACATTATGCCAATCTGGCTTCCTTCGGATACAGCCACAGTGCTGAATCCGGTTGTATCTATCGTACTGATTCTGATTGGATCAGGTTCCCTATTCGCAGTGCTCAAGCTTGGCCCTCAGCCAGATAGAATAGAAACCGAT
>CAYYAH010000006.1:20101-22184 GCA_964470075.1 uncultured Candidatus Poseidoniales archaeon | reverse complement strand
AGGTCCTGAACTCATATTGGGTCGGAGAAGACGGCAAGAACAAGTTCTACGAAGTTATCCTATTGGACCCGGCTCACCCTGTCATCAAGTCAGACAAGAATTTCGGATGGGTCTCAAGTGGCAACAGCCACCGTGGCAGAGCCTTCCGCGGCAAGACGAGTGCTGGAAAGCGCGGCCGCGGTCTGATGAACAAGGGCAAGGGAGCAGAGAAACTCCGGCCCAGCCTAAAGGCCAACAAAAACCGCGGCAAGTAAGCACCTTACTTCCGTCAGGTTGATGCCTGTTCAACATCGGCGCGGGCCATGGCGGATTGCCAGGTTTCCGATATTCGTGGCCTACCGGTCATCCTACCTGACGGCAGACTACTGGGTACCGTGCACGACACAGTAATCGAGACCGAGGGCTGGCACTGCACTCACGTATTCGTCTCAGACCCTCCTGCCGACTTGGTCGAGGGAAGGGTACACGTTGCAATTCCGTGGAATTGGATTCGCTCTATTGGAGATGTGATGATTCTCAGATGGTTCCCACCAACTCCTGTTCCGAGGAATGCCTCATAGTTCAAACGACCATACCTTCGACCTACTATGGGTCTGAGCATTAGATGAACGCGATTGCGATACGATTCAAAAGTAGAAGGCAAACCGTTCTGTGTGCGTCGAGCCACCACCGCCTTGCTAATCGCCCTACTACTAGCCAGTAGCGCGCCTCTCGCACAGGCCACTCCCAAGGGAGTGATTTCGTGCATCAATGCAGACTTGTCGATGATGCCAGCCAACTGGAATATTGACGACCAATCCTGTGTCAGAGTAGATTTGGGAGAGTTGCAGCCTGGTGAGATTCATTCCTTCGATTTGACTACCGATTCAAATATCGATATTCTACTATTCTCAGTCAACTCGATTTCAGTCTACCAGAACGAGCAGTCCTACAGGAGTGACGCAATCTGGGAGAGAAACTCGGTGTTCGAGGACTTCAACGGTACCGGCTCTTGGCATTGGACTGTACCCGATGACAGAGATCCTACTCGCTGGTATCTGGTAATCGACAATCTAGCTCACCCTCAAGACATGGGTGGTGGAGCTCAGGGTGGCTCAGCATCATCTGTAACACTCGACTCATCTCCTGTAACGCCCGGACCTTTCACTCTAGCAGACACCATAGTCAGACTCAGTCCGGGCGAACACTCAATTCTACACGGCCCCTTCGTAGTTGATACCGGGACCCAGGTTAGGATGGAGGCCAACACGATGGAAGGTGCACCCGATGTGTTCCTGATGACGGCCTCCCAAGTCCAGACCTATGAGCAAGGAGGCACGGCCGCATCGCGTGTACAGGGAACTGACATGCTGCTGATTACCCAAGAAAGGGACATGGTATGGCTCGCAACAGAGACTTACGAAGGAGAGGACCTGTACTTGGTGGTCGACAATCGAGCCGGACCAGCTGGAGGAGGAGCGGGCACCGAGTCGATTGCCGTGACAGTAATGCTCTCTCTCACGCCGGTTCTAGAACCAGTAATCGAATCCGATGTCTCACTAGAAGTGGTTGATGTCGGTTCGACTGTGATGCTCGATGCTCGACAGACACCGAACAATTCCAATCAAATTCCAGACTCCGGCTTCCGCTGGGACACCGATGGCGATGGTGACGATGATACCACCGGGCCCGTGGTCAATGTCAGTTGGGCCGGCCCAACTACTGTTGAAATCAGACTAACTGTCGTCGCAACAGACGCTCGCAGCGCGAGTGTATACCAAATAATCGAGGTCGCAGACATCTCGGACCCAGAGGTGAGCATCGGAGTATCGTCCATTTTAGATCGAACCTATGGAGAGAATGTGATTCTAAGCGGTCAGGTTACGGATAACTGGGGAGTAGACACAATCGAGTGGTTGATTGATGGGGTTCTGATGGAGAATTTCTCAGGAGATGATGATGGAGCAATGGTGTTCACCCATTCTTTCGATGCAACATACTCGGCCGGTCTTCATACCGTCACAATGCGGGCGACCGACAACTCAGGAAGAGTGTCAGAGGACACCGCCACAATCAGCCTGTACGACTCAACACCTCCCTCAAT
>CAYYAH010000006.1:0-20001 GCA_964470075.1 uncultured Candidatus Poseidoniales archaeon | reverse complement strand
TGAATCCGATGAATCAGATCTGACCAGCATGCTAATCATGGCAGGAGGGGGACTGCTAGTTCTAATCGTCATCGTCATAGTTGCTTGGAGGATTATGTCCAACCGTAGAATGGCGGCAATGCTTGTAGAACAGGAAGCTGAGGAAGAAACTCCCACTGCTGCACCACCATCGGTAGATGAGCAGAAGGCGATGTGGGGTAGCGGATACGGAGGAGTAAATCAGCCAGACCCACAGCAGCAACCGCAGACACAAGTCTTCGGAGACTTCTCCAGCGGCATGTCGGGCTCAACTCAGGGAATCACCTCTGCCATGGGAGAGGACAATGGCGCCGAGATTGATCCGGACATAGCTGAGTTGCTACAAACTTCATCACAACCTCAGGCCGATTCAGGCGCCTCCAATATCAGTAACGATCTACTATCTGCATTCGATGATGACGAGGTTGTTGAGAGAGAAGAAGTCGAGTTCTCCCATGAAGACAGCACGGAGGAAGAGAGCTCTAATTGGGAGCCGAGCAAGCAAGAGGCAGTACCAGAGGAGCCAGAGGGCTCGGATAGGACAGTACGTCAGAACTGCTCTTCTTGCGAGGAGATGTTCGAAGTTACCATGCCTCCTGGAGTGGACGCTGCTAGGACTGCATGCCCCCATTGTGAGTCAGTTGAATCAGTCTCGCTCGACTGAACACCAGTCCGCAGTATCGCCCGATTACCGATTCATGCAGGGCAATACCCTTTAGCGCACCTCTAGGAGGTGCGAACATGAGCAGCGACGCTGTCAGGTTGGTCAGCAGGGCCCCTGGCACCGGCCATTCGCACACTGTTCTTATTGTTGCTCTACTGCTATTGCCCGCCCTATCTCCAATGTCAACAGTAAGCGGCGAGGCAAGATTCGAATCCAATGACTTCGGCATCCTAGAAGAACTCTCAGATGTTCTGGATGAGAGAGAAGAGATGCTTGACAGCAATTCTGTCGGACAGTTAGCAGGACCAATCATCGAAGGTGTCAGCAACTCGGTGACACCGGTTTCGCCCTCGGATCCTCTGTCCAGTATCGAAGCGGTCACAGACGGAATCAGCATGGTGCAGACTTCTCCTCCCGAGCCAGTTCATCCCAGCACCTATGAGTTGCTAGTCAACCAAGATGGCACACCGGGCCAAGTCCTGAATATCTGGCAGACCATGATTAACATCACAGATTACGTCATCAGAACTGAGTTCACCGACCTCGAAGGCAACACCGTTGAGAAATTTGAGGTGGTGAGTTTCTCTGCATCACTACTCTCTCTGTTTGACATCAACTCGGAACCTCTGCTGCATGAGATTGACATCGATAACGACGGGGACGACGACATCGAGGTCGGACTCAAGATCGCATGGGAGTTACTAGGTGGATGGGGGTTCGAAGGTGGAACTCTGTGGTTGGAGCCTGGGATCTCATTCGAGGTCAGGGTTCTCGACTCCAGCACAAATGACCCTGATTGGAACCAAATGGATACCTTGGTGGTCTCACTGATCAAGGCCTTCGCCTACTCTGGTGAGGACACAATCCTAGCTCTCGGAGATGGCGAGACATACATTTGGGTAGTCGACTCTAGATTCACAGTGCCGCCTGAGGAATTTACCTTGAGAGTGGGCATAGAAAGGTTGTATTTCGATATCACTGGGGCCAGCGCAGACCTAATTGGCTCACTTCTGACTGGAATCCTCGGCCCCGACGTTGACCAGAGCGGAATTACATTCGCCTCAATCTCAGCACCCTATGCAATCGAGATTTCGAACCCAGGTGGTGGAGACTGCCCGGAGCGATATTCTCCTGACGAGTTGCTATTCGCCTCTCACATGCAGCTTAACTGCGGTGTCTCCGCTGGTTTCGGATATCTGCACTTCTCCCCTCCTGACGACAACGGCGATAGAGACCTGTGGGAACTGGCGTACATCGAACTGTCATTCCACCCGAACCGGCAGGCCGTGGTGATTCCTGAGGAGATAGAAGTAGTCATCAGGACGGACAGTGTACTGCCTGAAAATGGAATCGTGGATGGAGAGAGGGGACTGACCACCATAGAGTACTGGGCTAATGAGAGGACAGACCTGCACATCCACTTCCACGAGAACAGGGCAGAACTGCCGCCCGAAGAGTCCGACGGAGACTCCTTCGGCAACATCACCGACTCGCTCGGCTGGCTTAGGGGGATGCCAGAAGGATCGCTGTCTGAGGGCGAAATTGAGAGGGTGTTCCGCATGCTCGGCTCTGACGGCTCGCAGTCCGAACTGCCCGGAGACTTGCCCAACAGGCTCGGCCTCATCATTGGCATCAAGAATTTCTCTAGGGATAACAGCCAGAATGTCGACGACCCCACTCTTCCTGTCAATCCTGCGAATCCTCCTAAGACCCTTATTCTGCTGCGTTCGGTGCAACCAGTTGAACAACTGGATTATGACTCCTGGTTCATCAGGCACGGTGCCGCCGAGGATCACAGGAAGATACACATCAACGCAAGGGACCTGCCTACCGCGCTGGTACTGTACGGGTCTTTCGAGCTTGGAGGTAGCAGTAGTGATGAAAACTTTGACAATGGTGACAACATTGACTTCGTGTCGAAGGTTTTGGATAACGTTCTGATTAACATAGTCGATTTGTTCCTTGATATCGGCACTATACTCAACGACGTACCTTCCGCGGTCGTCGATGTCATCAGTGGAGGTGTGGATGGCGCCAGCGGCCTCGACGGCCGAACCATTCATCTCCTCCTCACGGACAACTGGCTGGTCACTAGAACGGATATGCCTCTGACCAGTCTGTTGGTACAGATTGGGTCCAGTGACCATCCGGTCACAAGCGGCGACCATCTGCTTCTCTCGAAGGATCGGGGATTGAATCTGGTCCAGGGAAGGAACGGACCTGTAGAACCGTTGGCTCCCGTGGCCGCGAGTCTTAGATTCAGTGGCATAGCTGCATTCTCACTGATTGATGATAACGAGTTAGATGAACAGATTGCAATACTTCGTACCGCATCAGACGAGAGCTTTTCGTTTACCTACATCGAACATCCCACTGGTAGTATCGAGAACCTATCTTTCCAAGCACTAACTCTCAGTGATATCCCTGACAATCTCTCAGTACATGTCACTCCAGATGGAATCCAGTATCAGGCCTCAACCAATATTGAATCGATTAGCTACGCCGGCTTGGACGACGACCAGAGACAGGCTGCGAGAATAATCGGAGTCCCCAACTCTTTCACAACCACCTTTGGCACTGTAACAGAGTGGTCTTCCGACACCCCGATTTCTTCAATCGAGGCTCAAATCACCAATTCATCCAATCCGGTTACGATGAGCGGTGATCACTTCCTGTTCCATCATGATCAGGCCACCGAGACCTCTTCGATATCCGCTAGAATTACTGGACTAAGCAGTATTGGTTGGACCGCTCCTGAGGAAGAGGGCGCATCAGGTCCAGCAGGCAGAGGCACAGCACAGATGTCGGTGATTGGTACAAAGAGCCTAGGAATAGATGTCAATCACGCACCCACATTGGGAGGCAACCAACTCTCAGTTGTCGGCTCTATCGACCCACTGCCTTCCACAATCGGAGTTCAAATCCCGACTGGGTCTGATTCCGGACCTAGCCTAGATGTCCCCGAGTTCAACGCCTCGAACGGCCTTTCCGGCGTCGCGTTCTTCATCAGCGGTATAGCTGACCTAGGGCGCTCTGTGAACAGTGTCCTAGCAGGAGTCACTTCTGATATTTCAACCAGCTCTGAGTCGGAGCAGGACTTCTCTTTCGGCATCTTGTTGGATGCAGACTCATCGTTCGATTTAGCCGTCGAAGCATGGCATGGTGATGGCTCAGTCATAGCACCTACATGGGTACATGGCGTTGCTCTGAGAGCAGCACCTTCGGGTATCGCAGACGGATTCTATCTGAGAATCTGGATGCCCGGACTACCACCTCAAATCGACTTCTCCGTATCAAGAGAAATGAAGCCTGAAGGTGAGGATTGGTCAATTGCAATTGGAATGGAGGGGTGGATCCCTAGGCATAGTGAGCTCATGGTCCATTTCTACGGAATAAATGGCCAAGACCTGCTCCTAACTCTACAAGGTCTAACGATTGACTCTTCTACCAACCTCGGACTCGACGCTCAGTTTGAGATTCGTTCTGTAGGTCAGATTACCGAAGTAACGACGTCAACTCATTATGTCCTGTCTGAGAGATTGGATTGGGTCCATGTTCTACTGATTGATAGGTCCGTGGGTAGCAGGACCGAGGTTATGATTGAGGACATCCCTGAATCGGTCGATTTGCAGGCCAGTATTGGAACTGCAATCTCAATCGACATGACTGTACCCGAGATTTACCGTCGCGAAGGAACCGCGGTCGGCTCGATGATGCTGCAACAGATGCAATGGTTGGACTCCGCTTGGTGGCCTGCGACAGTATTCCTGACCAACATCCCGGGATGGATCAATCTGACTACAGCCCCATCGACTGATTTTGATATCACCAAGACACTCGCTTTCCAGGGTTCACCGACTCTGGAATTCAAAGCCTCAATGGAAGGAGCCTCTCTATACATCGAAGCATTTGGGAAGGCGATTAACAAGAAGGGAGATGTGATTCTCCTAGCCGAGGGGATGACCGACTTCATGTCGATTAAGATGACCGAGTCCTACGGTCTCTCGATTCGCTCCGGAGGAGAAGGAGTTGAGAGGTTGTACATCCGGATGAGCAACATCCCAGCAACTCCTCCGGTAGTTCTCGACGAACTCGAGGCCCTCGGTGAGAATCTTCAACGAGCGACAATCAATGTCCGAGAACTACTGGGGCCATACTACAGTGTCATAGAAGTAGACGATGTCCAAGGTGGCAGAATAATTGCTTCTGCTCGTGCTTCTGCCACTGTAGAGGATACTGAGTTTGATTTGAGAGGAGTTCTCCTCGATGCCCAGTTCTCAGGAGGACTGCCCACCGGTACGACTCTAGGAGTCAATGGCATGGCATCTGATCTCTCAATGCTCAACATGGTCCCCGGAATGGGCGATTCGAACAAGCATCTAATGGTCGTAGAACCGTTCTCGTCGGCAGTACTCACTATCCTTGCAACAACTCTGGGGGGCGACTGAATGGGATTAATGGAAAGAATCGGGAACCAGAATGAGGAGAAAACCTCGGATGCTGATGCCGACCTGGCTCACGAAGTCCTAGAAAAGATTGAGGATAGCGCTAGGAATCACATCTCTCCGACTAGAGTCATTTTCGCTTCCATTGCAGTCTTACTGATGCTCGTTGCCACCCTGTTCGTGGTCGCATGGGTTGTTCCTTATGACAGAGTTGCTGTAGATGTCGTATACCGTCAGGGAGGTCCCGGCCACGTTGTTCTCGTTGAGCTAGGGAATGATGGTAGCAGGGCAATTGAGAACGTAGATTTGACAATACGATTCATCGACTCTGATGGTTTAGAAGTCGGAAGACAAGACTTCTCTAGAGATTCTCTCCCAGCCCATTCCTCTGTCGCAGGTGATGATCTGGAACTGCAAATCGGTGGGGAATCTGTGTGGGAGAATTACACTATCGAAATCATCCTTTACTACGACTCCTACGATGACGAAAGAAGTGAGCGATGGACTCACAATGTCGGCGAGTGGACCATGGAGCTATTCTTCGATAAGTCATCTTTCCACTTCCTCTAGACAGATGACTCGGCATGGGTTCGTAGAACCCATACGCTCAAATCGACCCCTCTCAGGCGAGACCCATGCAGAAACGCTCAGTGGTACTCGTTTTGGCAGTGCTACTGCTATCTTATTCTCCATTGCCCCACGACACCTCATCAGTCGACGAGACGATGTTACGTTACACTCCTGACAGGATCGAGATAGCTCCCGACCCTGACAGCATTCAGGATCTTGGAGTACCTGTAATCTACGACGGATTTGAGGACATCCGCCCCAATCGTGCAGATTCCAGTATAGGAGTTTACACTGAGGCAGGGCTACTGCTCGGAGTCGAGATGAATTCGGAATTGGCTCAATATCGATCTGACCTTGCAATCGCCATCGTTGATGGACAGGTCGGACTATGGGACGCTAGAAAGGCAATACTGGAAGCAGCAGATGTAGAAATCAGATCGACCATTCCTCCATCTGGATTCCTGATTCAAGCCCAGCCGAATGATTTCTCTTCGATTATGGACTTGAAGGAAGTCGTTGCAATACATGAGGTACCTTCCGCTCTGCTTGTTCATCCCGACCTCAGATTGATTCACGGAGAGGGAGAGATTCCGGTCGAAGTAATCGGTTGGAAAGACATCGACCTAGTTAGACAAGACCACCCCGGTCTTGGTTTCAAGGATTCTTTGCTAGACGCTTCTCAATGGCTCTCAGAGCCTTGGTCACCCGAGCAGGGGAGAATCTGGGGTTCGATCGACTTCGATCATATTGATGACATCACGAGACACCCTTCAGTAGCTTTCATCGCACCTATTCCGGTTCTAGTTATGCACAACGATCAGGCAAGGAACCACATGGGCATCAATACTGTAGAGACTACTTTCATCACCGGACTTAACGGGAGCGGCCAGAAGATAGCCGTCGGCGACTCGGGTCTAGACGACGATCACGGTGACTTCTCTGGGAGAATAGCTGCTTTGACTTCAGTCACGCCAGGAGACTCATCTACAGCCGATCTCACTGACGGACACGGAACACACGTTGCCTGTACAGTTCTGGGTGATGGTTCGCGCAGCAGTGGAACATATCAGGGAATAGCACCTGAGGCGCAGTTGTACTTCCAAGCTATGGAGGACGACGACAGTGGTCAGTTGTACAGCTATGGAATCAACAGCATGCTGAATTCGGCTTACAACGGAGGAGCAAGATTCCACACCAACAGTTGGGGCTCGGGCTCGGGTGGCGGTGGCTATTCCACTCAGTCTGAGGACGCTGACGATAGAACATCGACTTGGGATCAGTATTGGTCATACCAGGGAATGACAGTGCTATTTGCAGCAGGGAACGACCGCGACTCAGGCGTTTCTCCTCCAGGCACCGCAAAGAATGTAATCACAGTTGGTGGACATAAGAACCGCTACAGCGGAGCTCCAGATGAGATGTACTACTGGAGTAGTCGAGGGCCCACAGACGATGGCAGAATCAAGCCCGACATCGTAGCCCCCGGAGATTATGTCAGATCTTGCAAGTCGCAAGAAGCCGACGATGCGCAAGGCTCTTGGAGTAATACTTGGTATCTCGAATACAGTGGCACTTCTATGGCAACTCCTGCTGCAGCAGGAGCCTCCGTGCTAGTCCGAGAGTATCTCATGGAGGTCGCCAATAGGCCCGCCCCTCAGGGTTCTATGATCAAGGGTCTACTGATTCTGGGAGCCCAAGACATGGGTACTAGAGACATCCCGAATGACGACGAGGGATGGGGCAGATTAAATCTGGTAAACTCATTGATTCCCAGTAGTGACGTTGGCATCTTTGTAGATGACAGATCTCGACTATCCAGCGGCCAGACTAGTGACTACACCTTCGATGTCACTAGAGCGGGAGAGCCACTCAAGGTAGTGCTGACTTGGTCCGACTATCCTGGCTCTACATCATCTTCTACGCAACTGCGTAATGACCTCGACCTTGAGGTAATTTCACCCAATGGTCAAGTGTCCTACAAAGGCAACGTCTTCGTCAATGGACGCTCTGTAACGGGTGGAACGAAAGATTCGGTCAACAATGTCGAAGTCGTACTGGTTGACAACGCTGCTACAGGCACATGGACAGTCAGAGTAAGAGATGCCCAGCACGGAGGGGGCAGGACATGGCAGCCTTACTCTTTGGCCGTTCGCGGAGTTAATGTCAACGACCTGACTCCCGACCCGACTTTCGTTCAGAATTCGTTCGAGATATCTTCTCCAATACCTCAAGTGGGCGAGAACATCGACATCTCTGTTTCTGTCAAGAATCAGGGTGCGGGCTCTATCGCCGATCTCTCGGTGATTGCTAGGGCAGATTCTGACTTGCTCGGAATGCATCAGATCAGCATGTCGCCTGGCGAGACAACGGAGTTGGAATGGAATTGGACTCCTGATCAAGAGGGAGATGTCGAATTCACATTCCACATTGATCCAAGCGGCTTGGTAGAGGAAGTCTCCGAGTCTAACAATTACCTGTCTCAAACGGTTATCGTCAGTGCCCCCGGGGTAAGAGTTTCCTCGGCTGAGGAAACAATCTCTCTTGCTGACTCATCTGCCAGCTCAACCACATGGCAATTATCTCTGATGAACACTGCCCTGTTTGAGACCAACGCAACCATCGAAGTAACTGATCCGATTCGTGTTCAAGACGGGGCTGAGTACAATTGGTTCACCTCGTTCACCTCAAACACATTCAATTTAGAACCAGCAGAGATTGAAGAAGTAAGCCTCACAGTACTTCACCACGAGTCTCCTCCGCCAGGCCTCTACAGAATGTTAGTCACAGGTACGGATATTGAGAACAATGTGGACTCACAACTCACACTTTACTTGGATGTACCAGTTCTAGCAGGGGTGGACATCGTCATGAATGGCGAACAGTTCCTTGTCAGCCCTCTTGAATCAACACAACTTCAGATTCTAGTTTTCAATGAAGGAAACGGAGCGCAGAGCTACGACGTAGAGCTGGTATCTCCCTCAGGATGGCATCTAGGATTAGACTCTTTAGGGGCCTTCGCAGGCTCATCCCATGGCTCCACAGGCACGCTCGCGAAGGATGCTGGACGAGCAATCGACATCACAATCAATCCACCCGGGGCGATGATTCCAGCGGGCAGCACCTTTGATGCCGCACTGATTATCCACTCGCGAGTTAGTTCCGACTCTTGGAGCGAAGACATCTCCCTAGTTGTGATGGATATTGACGAGGTCAGCACGACTCCTTCATCGGGCGGTTCCGAGCAAGAGGCCACCCCCGATGCCACCCTCGAATTAGATCTAGAGATTACTAATCATGGAAACCGACTACTCGAGTTGCAACCATATCTCAGGAGCATCCCAGGTGGATGGACTGTAACCAGCGGACTCGAAATGGTCACGGTACCGACAGGCGCCTCAACTACAATCTCATTAGTTCTGGAAGGAAACGGAGCCGCTGTCAGCGGCGAGTTGGAGATTAGATTCGCTACAGAAGATGGCTTCTCTTTTGATTGGAACAGAACTCTTAACGTACTTTCTGGAGCTATTCCAATACTTCAATTCCAACAGATAGCACTCCCTGATGGGACCTCAGCTGACCATCCTTTGGGAGTGCCGTATCACCCGGTCGGAGGCCTAGGCTTCGACTTGGCTTGGAGCATCGAGAATGTTGGCTCAACAACATGGAGACCAACCACCTCACTAGAGGTTCCGAATGAGGATTGGGACGAAGATTGCACTGCACCTACAAAATTGGAACCCGGGGCTAGCTCGACGATATGGTGCACGGTCGTGATACCACTCTCTGCCGAGGCTGGCTCTGAACCAGTCATCACTCTAGTTATGGAGGGAGAAGGAGTCGAAATTAGTTACCCGATTTCTCTGCTAGTCGAACACGTAGACAGAGTCGCTTGGAACTTAATCAGCCAGCCTACTGCCCACCAAGGCTATGAGACAACTCTGCAGATAGAGTTGGAGAATATTGGAAACTCGCAGGTTTCTGACATTCTGCAAGTCACGGGTCCCGATGGATGGAACCCGCTGATTCTCGATGGGATAGTGGTCAATCTGATGCCGGGCGAAGTAAGGACTCTCAAGGTAGGATTCAAACCCCAAACTGGTAGTGATGGTACTTTGGTTGTGAGCATTGTCGATACTCAAGGAATTATCGAAGACTCCTCACTTACTCTCGAAATAGATGTCCTTCCTGCTGCATCAACTCAAGACTCCTCGACACTACAAATGGTTCTCATTGCAATGGTCATTGTGGCTCTGATTGCAGGAGGAACATTCCTGTATTCGCGAAGAGACAAAGCCTCAAGCCTGATCAGTCCTGATTCTCTGAACAAAATTGCAGACTCCTTGGGACTAACAGAACAGGAAGAGGAAGAGACCAGTGGCATCCCTTGTTGGATATGCAGTGGAGATATCACCGTTGGAGAAGCATGGGCTTGCTCTGAGTGCGGAGCGAGGTACCACAAGGATGGCCAGGTCCCCGGATGTGACATCGTCTCGATGGGTAACTGCCTGCATTGTGACACTTCGACCGACGACCTAATCGAAGCCTGAAAAAATCGCGACCCTAGGGGTCGCGTGGCCCGAAGTCCTTAGAGGGGCGATATTCTCGGAGTTTCAATGCGGCATGTTAGGTCAAGTCCTGTTCTGGTGGCGATTCTCCTAGTATCACTAGCATCTCCTATGGCCGCAGCAGAGGTTTCTGTGGCCCTATCGGCCAATCCTACTGCACAAGAGGCCACTACCGATGATGAAGCCGAGTACGACATCATCGTGCAGAATGATGGCGATGAGGACATCTCTGTCTCTCTGAGCACTCAGCAGGGCAATGACTGCAATGGTTTCACTTCCACTCTGGAAACATTCCAAGTCTCAGTCTCCGAGGGTAGTTCCGAGACAGTCAAACTGACAGTTTCTGTAAATGATCAGGCAGATGGGGAATGCGAGACCACTGTCAATGCCCAAGCCACTGGCACAGGAGTCGGCGCTCCAGCCAATGACGATGTGACAGTAACCACAACCGCTGGAGATGGTGGCGGGCTGTATTCTGTGAGCCTTACAACTGACGAGCAACTCAAGACCTACGATGGAGATACTACAGGATCAGACAGCGTCACATGGGATGTGGATGTCGAAAACAACGGTGAGCAGCAGGCAAACGTCCAACTGGAGATGACTTCTGACAGCGACTGCGAGTCCGATACACTTGATGCGACAGTTGACCCACAGGTCCTCCAACTCGAACCTGAGGATACCGAGACGGTGGAAGTCACAGTCGACATCCCAGATGGAAGCTCGACTGAGGCTGGGAACCACTGCTTCATCCTCAAGGCCACAGTGACAAATGATCCCAACGCTGCCGACCAAGCCGAAGATAATCTGACTCTGACACTCAAGGTCCCTGAGCGAAAGGAGTGCGACCCAGACTTGCAGTTCACTTCGCACAACCTCGATCCCGGCGACTCGGCATCCAACTCATTCGAAGTCGAGAACGTTGGAAACACGGAGTGGACGGTGACTGCCAGTGCTCAGGCTCAGAACTCTGACCACGACATTTCCGGATGGGTCGACTTCGACAGCCCGTTGAGTAAACTACTCTCAGAACCGGGAGGGTCTCAAGATAGTCACACCTTCACGTTCACTGTTACTCCGGATGACTCGGTTGAATCTGGCACTCAGGTCGGAATCAAAATCCAAGGTCGAGCCGGAACTACAGTCGGTTGTGAACAGATTCTCACTGTTACAGTCGGCCAGAGTCACGCTGCTGATCTCTCACTAAGCAAGAACAAGCTCAACAATGTCGAGCCCGGCTCATCTGATACACTATCGGTTCAGATTACCAATCAAGGCAATGGTATGGAGACAATGTCTGTAGGAGCAGAAGGCCTACCTCCTGGTTGGCAGGTATCGTTCTCTCAGACATCGGTCACAGTAGGAAGTGCTAATTCAGGAAATAACAAGGAGACCGTTACTGCCGAAGTATTTGTTCCAGAAGATGCGAGCGCAGTTGAAGACGTTGTGATTACATTTACAGTTGGAAGAGGAGGGGGAAGCGATCCCTACGACTCGAAAGACCTCACAGTCTCAGTCGCCGCCAAGCACAGTGTCACCACGACCATTCTATCCACTCAACAGACCGGTCGCTCGGATCAGACGGTACAGTTCCCAATTGAGGTAACTAACTCTGGAAACATCCAGGACACATTCAAACTGCAGACTTGTGATCCAAATGATCAGACGGGCTGCAATTCACCGATGTGGCAGTCCTCGTTTTCAGATTCTCAGGGCAATACCATCACGCAGATAGTTCTCGATCCCGGTCAGCAACAAACAGTATTCCTCGATGTTTTAGTTGAAGGCGAGGAGGACGCTGACTCTGCAAGCACTCTCGCACGCATCGCCATCTACGGCACCAATATTGCCGATGAGCACACCGTCACCGTGGTGGTTTCGAACTACAACTACGCTATGTCGATCTCGCCACAGAACCCCGGAGAGATTCCCGATCAGATACAAGCTACCTTGCCTCCCGGGGGTTCGTTTACTACCTCATTTTGGGTTGAAAACACAGGTGACTATCCCGGAGGAGATACGGCCGTCATCACCATCTCAGGTATGGAATCCTCCGTACTAAGATCAATGACTGTGGAAGGGGTGGAAATCGATGGCACCTTCTCTATCGGCAATGGCGAGAGGGTCCTGTTAGTAGTCCATCTGGAAGTCTCTGAGGGCGTTGCAAATGGTGTTTCGGGTGTTATTGAGGTCGGGGCCTCTTCGCAGAAGAACACGGCTCAGAGGACCACCGTTGATATCGTAGTGGAAATAAGAACTATTCACGACTTGCGATTCACTCTCGAAGGAGAAGATACGAAGAGCGCAGATTGGCCCGACAAGGCCTACTTCACTCTATATATCACCAATCACGGCAATGTCGTAGAGGATGTCGAAGTGCTTTCCAGCGAGTCTTTGAGAGGTTGGACTGTTAACGTCGATTTCGATGAATTCGAACTCAATCCAGGTGAGACAAAGGAAGTCCAAGTTAGCGTAGTTCCTCCTAGCGAGTTGCTTGAGGACGATACGTATAGATTCACTGTCACCGTTCAACCTGAAGGACTTCCGGTAGCCGGTGAACCAATTGATTTAGAGGTGACTTCAGTCATACGATCGGCCTTCATCGGCCTATCCGAGGAAGCCACTCAGATGTTGGTTTATGGATCCATCATCCTAGGTTCTATCTTAGTCGTGGTGTTGTTCTTCCGCTCTCGTGCAGAGAACCGAAGAATTGCTGAAGTGCTAGAAAATCAGTTCGAGGACTAAACAATCCTCCGGAGGCCAGTCCGGATAGGCTTATTGCCCCAATTCAGTTGCAATGACCCGTCGGTCCCATAGGGACCGTCGGGTGTAACCTATGTCTTCAGTTCCCGAGGCCTATATCGCAGTCGCTGCGATGACCTTGGTGGGAATCGGATTTCCAGTAGGGAGTTTCATCGCTGCCGAGTTGCTCAGGCCAAGGAAATCACCCAATGATCCAAACAAGTTGAGATCGTGGTTGCTGCCTGGGTATGAGACCGACCAGAGCCTATACCTCCGCAGAGACTCTACTTACGAGTGCGGCGCTGAGCCTCTAGGGGAGGCCCACATTAACTTCCACTTCCAGTATTACTGGTACGCCATAATTTTCCTCGTCTTCGACATCGCATTCATGTTCCTCGCCTTCGGTGGAGTAATTGCAATCCAAGATGACATGGCTGACAGTCAGATGATTGGAGCTCTCGCCACACTCACGGTGTTCACCGTCCTGATGGGACTGGGAGTCTGGCATGTATTCCGTAAGCGAGGGAGAATATACATCTGAGGTAGATTATGGCAGAAGATGGGCAGAACTATTCTGTATTCAACAGCAGAATGCTGGTTGATGTAGTCGGGGATGTGACCGACGAGGCTCTCAAGGCTAGTCGGATGAAGGACGTTATTGGTGTCTTAGCCGGGCGAGTTTTCAATTGGGGTCAAAGAAAGTCTCTGTTTCCACTACATCTTGGAATCAAGTGCTGTGCTCTAGAGATGGCAGCAGCAGGTGCGAGTAGATTCGATGCTGAGCGCTTCGGCGTGTTCTTCAGATCGAGCCCGAGACAGTGCGATGTTCTTCTTGTGAACGGTCCTATCAGCAAGAAGTTTGCAGATCCCATTGTCAGGCTCTGGGAGCAGATGCCTGAACCCAAGTGGTGCATCGCCATGGGCGAGTGTGCAATCTCAGGAGGGCCTTACTTCCAGTCGTATAACGTGCTCGAGGGAGTCGATACTGTAATCCCAGTGGATGTCTACATTCCAGGATGCCCGCCAAGACCTGAGGCTCTGATTGATGGCTTCGACAAACTAAGGCAGAAGATTATCCGAATCGGTGTCGATGTAGACGATGTCAGACCTGATTCTGATGCTCCGGTAATCATCGGAGACGAGTGAGGTGTTACGATGGGCAAGATAGTTTCAGCCGCAGTTCAGAAGGAAGCTGCTGAGACCATCGTAAACTCAATCTCACAAATCGAAGGAGTCGAAGCAGAGGTAGTAGAGCGCACCAGCGGAACTCACCCTAGGAATGTTGTAGTCGCCAATCTTTCGACTCCTGATAGTTGGAGGCGTCTGGCAGAGACCTTGTACTCCGACCATGCGGTAGATTATTGCTCGATGATTACAGGGATTCATTGGCCGGAGCGAGACGATGACCGCAAGTGGGAAGTTGTCTACCACCTTCTCAGAACCGGCGTCAGAGATCCACCTTCTGAGGAGGGAGTGGTCCAGCCAATCATTGTTAATCCTTCAACAGTCAGGGGTTATGGAACCCCTGTCGAGATTGAGGTACACGTCAATCTAGCAGATTCACGGACTCCTTCAATTGACTCGGTCCAGGATATCTGGATTGGAGCGGATTGGAACGAGAAGGAGACCTGGGATCTAGTAGGAATAGACTTTGACGGTCATGAAGGAATGAGGAGAGTTCTGTTACCTCATGAGACCCCTAGGGGATACCACCCCCTGCAGAAGCAGCACAATCTGAGGTACCATGGGTTCGAGGAGATGTACGACGACGCTCAGGGCTTCATGCGCAAGCCAGATGATGTTGGCAAAATCAAGTGAGGTGAGAAAATGGCAGAGATGTGGATTTCCATGGGCCCTCAGCACCCAATGACCCACGGTCTGTGGACACTCAAGGTCAAGGTCGACGGAGAAACCGTCGTTGACACAGAGCCAGATTTGGGATACATCCACCGAGGAGTCGAGAAGATCTGCGAAGCTCGCGACTTCACCCAGATTACCACTTACTGTGACAGGCTGTGCTATGCGAGCGCCAATACATGGTCACACTCCTACATCTACGCGGCAGAAGATCTACTCGAGGTGGAAGTCCCGGAGAGAGCAGAGTACATTCGACTAATTGCCATTGAGATTCAGCGCATAGCCAGCCACCTGATGTGGCTGGGCGCATATGGTCCGGATATCGGAAATCTCTCGATTATGGTCTGGTGCTTAAGAGAGCGCGAGATGATGATGGATCTTCTCCAAGAGTTGGGTGGCTCTAGGATGCACTACAACTTCCCAAGAATTGGCGGCGTCAAGCGCGACCTGCCTTACGGCTTCGCACAGCGAGCCCGAGCAAAACTCAAACTATTCCTCAACAGGATTCAGGAGTACGAGGCACTCTACGATGAGAGTACCATTTTCCTAGTCCGCAGCCAGGGAGTCGGCTACGCCAAACCAGAGGAGATGATCAATCACGGCGTCACCGGACCAAACTTGAGGGCCGGCGGAGTCAACTACGACGTTCGCTGGGCTCATCCTTACTCAGTCTACAGCGAACTTGACTGGTCAGCCCCAGTAGAACGTTCTTCAATCAAAGGAGCAGACTGCTATGACCGTTACAGAGTCAGAATCGAGGAGATGAGAGTCAGCGCTTCGTTGGCACTACAAGCGCTTGACAAGATTCCTGGTGGAGCAGACACCCACTACGAGCCCGAGGATCCAATGATTCTCGCAAAGGCCCCGAGCCGCGCCCCTGAGGGGACCACTGGAGCACATCACTTCGAGGATAGTAGAGGTGAGTCGATGTTCTACATCGCAGGAGGTGGAGAAGGTAGAGGTAAGCAGCCGTACAGAGTCTCGATCCGCTCTCCAATCTTCATCACAATTCCATTCGCAGCCAAATGCATGATTGGCTACAAGGTGGCAGATATCCCAGCAATCATGGGTTCATTCGATCCTTGTATCGGAGAGACTGACAGGTGAAAATATGGCAAGCAGTGACTGGTTAGACATAGTCGGCTGGACCGAATCCATGACCAGTTGGACGATGGACAATGTACACGACGTCATGCCCTCAGAGGACATCGATCTCCAAGTTACCATACCGAGTACTTGGGCGTGGCCTGACCCAATTACAATCGGTCCAATCTTCAATCTACAAGATGGATTCGCAGACATCCAGCCAGCGCTCGAGGCATTCATGCATGCCATGATTATGTGCACAGTAGTCTTTGGAATGATGATGACCACGATGCTAGCTATTCCATACATTGAGAGGAAGTTCATCGGGCGTCTGATGGATAGACTCGGAGCAACAACGACTCTCAGAAGCGTTTGGGTCGGGGAGAGTGGTGTTACTGGCGGAGAGTGGTGGAACAAACTACCATTCGGGGTCGGAGGGCCAATTGGTTGGACCATAGGAGCACTCAACAAGACATGGGGCAACTCACACGAGTTGGAGACAGTATCCAGAGTGAATAATAGAAGCTACCACGGCTACTGGTTCCTACTTCCCGGATTCTTTCAGGCCTTCGCTGATTTCTTCAAGTTCGCAACTAAGGAGCACATTGTTCCCAAAGATGCCGACAAGCTTGTCTTCGAGGTCGCTCCGGTGATTATTCTCTCGACCACAGTGATGGTATTCGCATTCGTACCATTTGGTCCGCATATCTACGCGGCCAACCCAGAACTGTCTTTGATTTTCATGATGGCAATATTCGGCATTGCTCCTCTTGGAGTGTTCTTCGCTGGCTGGGCTTCCAATAACAAGTACACACTGATTGGAGGGATGCGCTCGGCTGCCCAACTTACTGCCTATGAGATTCCTCTACTAATCACAGTACTCGGTGTCGCCGTACTTAGCGGCTCATTCAACATTATCGAAATCGTTGACTTCCAGATAGGAACAGATGAAGGAAATGTTTGGAACATCTTTATGATGCCTCTAGGCGCACTACTCTTTCTCATCACCATGATTGCTGAGGTTGAGAGAATACCCTTCGATATGCCCGAGGCTGAGGCGGAACTGGTCGAGGGCTGGTGGACCGAATATGGAGGAATCCGCTGGGGACTGATGTTCGCAGCCGAGTATATGCGCTCGTACGCAGCCTGCATCCTATTCGCACTATTCTTCCTAGGCGGCTGGGAGGCCCCATTCCAAGATACTCTAGCCGACCTACCTTGGGTGGGCGGTATTGTTGAGTTTGGTCTCTCTTTGATTCCTGGAGTAGGATGGATTTTGCTGAAGGCATGGGCTCTATTCGCTGTCTTCGTATGGATTCGCGCTTCACTTCATCGAGTTAGGACTGATCAGATTCTCGAATTCGGTTGGAGATACCTCCTGCCTCTTTCACTGCTTCACCTAGTGATGACAATAGCAATCAGAATTCTATTCTGGGATGGTGGTCCTTGGAATCTCCTGATTCCAATCGCTATCACAGCCGTGTCCGGAGGCATCTTCGTTATTCTCGCTATAGATGAGGACAAGGATGCGCTCGAGGTACAGCGCAGACCGTACAGCACTCAAGCGGTGGTCAAGGCATCACCAGGGAGCCACAGAGATTAGGAGTTGATTTGATGGGTTACAGGGCAAATACTGGGCATCCTCACGCGACTCCTAACTTCAGGAATCTAGTCATACGCCCAATGTGGATGACCCTGAAAACAGCGCTTAGAACAGTACCATTCCTGGGTAGGTTAGGCTTCCTTAGGAACGACTACCACGGTAAGTCCGCATCTATGGTTGACCCAGCCACGAGGGAAAGAGTTGGTGTCGACCACCCCACGCTGTGGCAGAAGTTTGCTGCCGACAGAGAGACGAGTGAAGTCATGCCGTTCTTGGAGCGACCTGTGACTGTGATGTATCCTTACGAGAGGCTAGAGGATCTGGAGCCATGGCTCTTCGTTCCCGGCAACTACAACGGTCGCATTGGAATCATCTGGGAGACTTGCACCGCTTGCAAGGCCTGTGTAAGGGCTTGCCCTAACGACTGTCTTCACATGACATCGGAAGTCAGAGTGAACGTACTCGATACCTCAGAGGAGGGTGATGAGTGGCACGGTTACGGTAGCGAACTCGAGGAAGGAGGATATGCTGCTAGGAAGAAGGATGAATTCGAGGACATTGCAGAGGGATTCGACCTCGTGAACTCACACACCGATGCGCCTCAGCAGTATGACTTCGGTGAGATCATCGAGTTGTCAGGAGACAAGGCCACTGTTCGTTGGTCTGATGGCACCGGCGTGGAAACTATCGACTCCAGCTCACTAGCTCCTGCGGAACAGGACATCGTGTCTGGGCAAATTGACATCGGTAGATGCATGTTCTGCGGCCTTTGTGCCGAGGCTTGCCCATTCGAGTCCTTCTTCATGACGAACGAGTATGATGGGATGTCTGGATTCACCAGACAGGATCTTTGGTTCGATGCTAGCAGGACCAGAGTTCTCCCAGCAGTTCACCAGGAAAGAGTCGACATGGAGTTGGCCAAGCGTGCTGAGAAGGAACTGAAGAAGCGCGAGAGAAAGGCTGCTAAGGCTGCGGAGGCCTAGTAATGGAATTGGATTTTGAAGCCCTCGTTTTCTTCATTTTGTCCGCTATGGCCATTGGCGGTGCATTAGGCTGCGTCTATGCCCGTAGAGTCGCGCACTCGCTTCTCTCACTGATGCTGACCTTCTTTGCAGTAGCCGGCGTATTCGTGATGGCCGGAGCAGAGATGTTGGCGGCTATCCAGATTCTCGTATATTTGGGTTCAGTTATGCTCGTTGTGCAGTTCGGCGTTATGCTGACTCGTAAGCAGATACAGGAGGATGCCTGATGAGGGGAATTTCTGCACTTACTCAGATTGGGGTATTCGCCTTTCTGTTGATTTTACTCTCAGAGGTCATGTCTCATCCTATGTGGGGCGAGTCTGGAAATCCTCCCACCACAGTTGACTTTGCAGTATCGATGTTCGGAGAGTGGTCTGTAGCCACCATTGTCCTCGGCGCACTTCTGGCAATGGCAATGATTGGCGCATCCTATCTCGTTCGTGATGAACGACTGGTCAATCTCATTTGGGATATTGAGGGTGATGACCAATGATTGAGACTAGCTGGATTGTCGGACTGGGAGTTATCCTATTCTTCATCGGTCTTCTAGGCGCCTTCACTCGCAAGAATGCGATTGTAGTTCTGATGTGCATCGAGGTCATGCTCAATGCTGCAAACCTCAATTTTGTGGCTGGGGCATCACACTACAGCGATGTTGATGGTTGGGTGTTTACCGCGATTGCAATCGCTATTGCAGCCGCTGAGGTAGCTATCGGACTGGCTATACTACTATCACTTTACAGCACTCAGGAAACGATCTCTCTGGATGAAGCAAACATACTGAAGAACTGAGGTGATTACATGGCAGAGTCAGGAAATGAATGGAACCTACTGGCTCCAATTATACCATTTGTTCTGGTTGCCCCACTCCTTTATGCTCAGGGCTGGGAATCAGTTGAAGCTGCTTTCCTAATTGTAGTCATTCCGTTACTCACTTTCCCGGCCATACTAGTGGCAGGACAGGTCTACAACGGTAATGAGACATGGAAGAACCGTTTCAAGGAAGGAGGAATATTCGGTCTTGGCGCCCTTGCCAGTTCGTTGAGCATCGCGCTTTGGATAGTGTACGATTACGTCGCTGGCTCATCCCACTTTGAGATGCACTCAGTTGTCGAGCCGTTCACCTGGCTAACCTTCGATGTTCTCCATTACGACGGTAGTCAGTGGGATGTCAACTCAGGATTTGCTGACATTGGTGTGGGGGTCTGGCTCGACCCAGTCAGCCTAATGCTGCTATTCGTTGCTACCTTCCTATGCTTCCTGATTTGCTGGTTCAGCCTAGGATACATGAACACGGATCCTATCAACGAGGATAGCAACCATCGCTTCTACGGAGAGTTCGTACTCTTCGCTATCGGAATGTTCGGAATGGTTCTGGCTGACAACTTCCTGTGGCTATTCATCTTCTGGGAGATTATGGGTCTGTGCT
>CAYYAH010000005.1:14046-22882 GCA_964470075.1 uncultured Candidatus Poseidoniales archaeon | reverse complement strand
CCATGCACCCCATATCCAAAATCCTTCCTCTCCTGGACCTTGGGTCAGTGGTCATGATGACTCCGCACGTTACGCACATGGTTCGCCGTTGGTTAACTTGGTCATAAATCTTGTTTCGATAGTTGATATCAACAGAGGACAAACTATTGTACCTCGATAACTCGGTTCTAACGTGGAGAGGCACTGGGCACTTGTCCGTTGTACTTGCGGAAGAACCTACGGTTCACCGAGGGGCGCTAAACATTCATGTCCTCATTGTGGCTCAACACAAGGTTCTGAAACGAAGTTATTCGAAACCCCTGATGAACTGTCCGATGCCGTAGCGAGATCTAATCTCCCGGATGGGATAGTCCAAGAAGTCGAATCCAAGGTTGCTATTCAGGAAGCAAAGTCTGAAACAAAGGCGACCATATCTAGAGGAGGGCCCGAGGCAATTCGTAGAATACTGCGGCAGTCTGCCTCTTCAGATGGCATCCTGACTACCGAATCACTATCGCGTGAGTTACTCAAAGAGGGCTACGAAGAGCCTACTGCAGAGCAAGTGATTGGGAGTGCGGAACTCGAGGGAATTCTCATCAGGAAGGGGCCCGAGACCTGGACCTGGCTCCAGTAACCTTCATCTCAGCACCTCTAGTGGAAAGCAATCCGGGCCCGTGGGTTAGTCTGGTCTATGCTAGATCGTTTGGGACGATTTGACCCAGGTTCAAATCCTGGCGGGCCCACCACTATTCGAGCCGGCGAATAGCTTCTATATCGAATAATGAAACAGCATTTCTCATCGCTTCAGATTTCGAGAACCAACGAGCCTCTTCGATTTCATCGTCTTTGGGAACGATATCTTCTGCAGGAATATCCGCTTTGCAACGATAAGTGAATGACAACCAATTGATACCGTCTTGCTGAAAGATTGCCTGTTGGATTACTGCTCCATCATCTCCTTCAGAGGCAATACCAGATTCTCCTTTGGGATCGGGAATTAGGATTTTGATTCCCAACTCTTCGAGGGCCTCTCTCTCGGCTCCTTTGCGAGGGTGCTCGGCGTAATCGACGAAACCACCAGGAAGAGTCCAGCAACCCGTAAAGAAGCCACGCGTAACCTTGGCCATTAGTATCTCATTATTCGAGTTCGTGATGACAACCTTACTGACCACTCTGTGTAGGGTACGATAGACCGATTCACGAGCCACCGGGTCGACTGCACTATCTGAAATTACAGCGTCTTTCCATGCCCAATGTTCGGGCCAAGAGATATCAGGTGTGGCTACAGTTACGACATGATCGTCTTGCCCAAGTCTGAAACGGTTCACTCGTCTTTCCTTCCAAGTTAGCCCCATCGTTGCGGCTTCAACTGGAGTTGGAAGTCTGATTAGGAAACCTTCTCCATCCCAATCAGTCCTCCCCTTCTTTGGAATCGAAGGGCCATTTCCATCGATATCAACTAGAAGCAATTTTCCATCATGCTCGAGGTGGATGTGTTCGCAATTCCTATCCTTGGTCATGCGATCACTGAAACTAATGCCTAATACCCTAGAATCGAACTCAATTGCTCCTTGTAGAAGGCTGCAGAGCCTTGCAGACTCTCCAATTCAGAATCTTCTAGGTCCAACTCGACGATACACTCTACACCTTTACTACCCAAGATTACTGGAACTCCGATGTAGATATCATTGAGTCCATACTGGCCAGTCAGGTAGGCACTACAGGGCAGACTTCGCTTTCTATCTTTGAGAATCGACTCAGCCATAATTGCTGCAGCAGAGCCAGGAGCATAGAAGGCACTACCCTTCTCTAGCAATTTGACAATCTCTCCTCCGCCACCGGCGGTTCTCTCACATATTGCTTGGATAGTATCTTCATCCATCAATTGAGTAATGGGAACTCCGGCAACGGTTGTGTATCTGGGAAGGGGCACCATGGTATCTCCATGTCCACCCAGGACCATCGCTTGCACATCTTCATTTGAGACTCCAAGCTTCTCAGCGATGAAGTGAGTCATCCTCGCTGAATCCAGAATGCCTGCCTGCCCAACTACTCTCTCAGGAGGGAAGCCTGTGACCTTCTGCATGTGGTATGTCATCAAATCTAGTGGATTTGTAACCATGACAATGACTGATTCAGGAGCATGTTTCTTGATTCCTTGACCGACCTGGGAGATTATCTCAGCATTCTTGCCAACCAGATCCTCACGAGTCATCCCGGGTTTACGCGGGAAACCAGAAGTTACTACCACAACATCTGCTCCAGCGATATCTTCGTAGTCCTTGGTACCAGTAACCTTGCCGTCATAATTCAGAATCTGTCCACCTTGGCTCATATCTAGTGCCTTGCCCTTGGCAAAACCCTCGTAGATATCCAGCAGGACGACCTCTCCGATGTTCTTCTGTGCTAGGACGAAAGCACACGTAGCTCCGACATTACCTGCTCCAATCACTGCAACCTTACCTGCTCCTCTCGACATGTTATCCTCGTTTGCTCGCCTACGGTTCCGGACTTAGCATTAGTGTTCTGAGCCTATGCCCACACTTGGTTGACTGAATGGTTGGGCGACGGCTTCAAGAAGTGCCTCAAGGTGGAGTACCCTGTAAAGAATGAGCCTATGGCTCAATCCGGAGGCATTTACATGAAACTCGGAGTCATCACTGAGCCAGAAGGGGAAAACAGAGTTGCTATTGTTCCCAATTCAATACCCAAGCTAAGCAAGGCTGGTTTCGAGGTGTTAGTGGAATCTGGTGCAGGTTCATCATCAAGTTATTCTGATGTCCAGTATGAATCCAAGGGTGCTAGTGTTACCTCTAGGGATGAGGCTCTTTCCGCTGACCTACTAGTAACCATCCACATGCCCGACTCTTCTGAGATGAAGCAGGGGCAAGTAGTGGCCTGTGTAGCCGACCCATTCCGTCACCCAGAGAGAGTTAAGCAATGCATGGATTCCTCAATCACTCTTCTCAGCATGGATATGATTCCTCGTAGGCTTTCGAGAGCCCAGTCGATGGATGTAAACTCTAGTCAGGATAACCTAGCTGGCTACAAAGCCGTTCTGATGGGTGCAGCACAACTGGGCAAGGCAATTCCAATGATGACCACCAGTGCAGGAACCGTGAAGCCTGCTAAGTTCGTCATTATGGGCAGCGGTGTGGCAGGATTGCAAGCAATTGCCACAGCCAAGCGACTAGGTGCTATTGTGTTTGCATCCGATGTAAGAAAGTCCGCTGCAGAGCAAATTGAGTCTGTCGGCGGACGGTTCATTGAGGTAGATGGGATGGACGATTTCGAAGATGAGTCAGGTTATGCGAAGCCATTGACTCCTGAGTTTATTCAAAAGGTCAATGACACGGTATGCGATGTAGCCAAGGACGCAGACGTCATCGTGACAACGGCCCGAATTTTTGGTAGACCAGCGCCAATCACTGTTCCTGCAGATGCAGTAAATTTGTTCAAGCCCGGTGCAGTTATTGTCGACATGAATGCTGATGTCGGAGGTAACTGTGAGTTGACGCAACCCGGCCAGATTGTCGTACACAATGAAATCACCATAGTTGGCATTGAGAACCTTCCAGGCACAATAGCTTCGACTGCTAGTATGCTTTTCTCAAACAATCTGACTAACTTCGTCTCTTCACTAATGGTAGACGGTGAATTTACGATGTCAATGGAGGATGATGTTCTGGTCGGGGCCGAGGAAGGATCAGACTTCCACATCCCCGGAATGGGAGGGGTGTTAATTTGCTCCGATGGCGAGATTCATCCTAAACAATCCAGACTATCAGAGGTGGTCCTATGAGCCTGACTGTTGCAGCTTTAATTGGCAGCATTACTGTGTTCATCCTAGCTATATTCCTAGGATTTGAGTTAATCAGCAAAGTTCCGCCTACTCTACACACCCCACTTATGTCAGGTGCAAACGCGATTTCCGGAATTACCATCGTGGGCGCACTAATTCTCTCGAACGCCGCATTCAATGGTGGCGATCCAGGAACGGCAGCTTGGCTCGCGTTCGCCGCACTAGTCATGGCCACCATCAACGTGGTTGGTGGTTTTATGGTTACTAACAGGATGTTAGAAATGATTGCTGGGAAGAAGCGAAAGGGGGGTGAATGATTGGTAGATGCAGCAGTATGGGATATAGGCTACCTCATGGCAGCAGCCCTGTTCATCATCGGAATCAAGAGGCTCTCTAGCCCTAGAACTGCTCCTCAGGGTAATAGACTCGGCGCGATGGGAATGTTCCTCGCGATACTGGTCACATTGACTAGGATGTATTCAGAGGGCGTCATCGGTTGGGAATTAATCGTTGGAGGCCTCGCTATCGGAGCTATAATTGGAGCTTTGATGGCCACCAAGGTCGAGATGACGGGAATGCCCGAACTCGTTGCTCTGTTCAATGGGTTTGGAGGTGGAGCGTCTGCTTTGGTGGCTCTGTCCGAAGTTCTAGGCAGACTGGAACAAGGAAACGTCCCAGATGCCGGAATCGAGTTGTATGCAGTCTGGGTCGCCATTGGTCTTTCAGGAATCGTTGGATGGATCACCTTGTCTGGCTCGCTTGTTGCTATGATGAAACTCAAGGGTGGTTTCTACATTCCATTTAGCAAGAAGGACGACCGCGGCCGCCCAAAGTGGGTTAGTTTTCCCACTTGGGGTCCTCCTTGGCTGAATGCTGTTAAGGTACTACTCCTAACAGTCTCTCTTGCGTTGATTTGGATGACAATCAACGATCCAACCAATAGGGACTACATTTGGATGATTGTGGGATTCTCTAGCCTCCTCGGAATACTGTTTGTTATTCCAATCGGTGGAGCAGATATGCCAGTAGTGGTTAGCCTACTCAACTCACTTTCCGGAATCGCTGCTGCATTCACAGGGTTCGTAATCGGAAACAACGTCCTTATTATCGCAGGTTCGATGGTCGGCGCAGCAGGATTGATTCTGACTTTTATCATGTGCAAGGCTATGAATAGGACTCTACCAGATGTTCTGTTCAAGGCGTTTGGTGGTTCTGGCGAGAAGGATCAATTGACACGCACTAAGGTCGGTAGTGACCCCGAAGAAGTCGCTATGGTTCTAGACGGCGCCCAGAGGGTAATTGTTGTCCCGGGTTATGGGATGGCAGTAAGCCAGAGTCAACACGCTGTCAAGGAGTTCGCAGATATGATGGAAGCAGAGGGTTGCGAGATATCCTACGCGATTCATCCGGTAGCTGGAAGAATGCCCGGTCACATGAATGTCTTGCTCGCAGAAGCCAGTGTACCCTATGAACAATTGATTGAGATGGATGACATCAACCCAGAGTTCCCCGAGTGCGACGTTGCCTTGGTAATCGGCGCTAACGACACAACTAACCCGGCAGCTCGAACCGGCGAAGGCCCGCTAGCGGGAATGCCAATCCTAGATGTTGACAAGGCGAGAGTCGTTGTAATCATCAAGAGGAGCCTATCTGTTGGCTATGCTGGAGTTGACAATGATCTGTTCTATATGGACAAGACAATGATGCTTTTCGGTGATGGCAAGAAGATGATGAACGAACTCAACTCCGCCTTGAAGGAGCTATGAAGTCAGCGCATCCCTCTGGGATGCGTTCAGGCAACGGTTATGAGACTCCAACCGACGAGGTGGTTCCGGTGACAATGCGAGCAGCCGTGTCCAAAGCCTCGGTTTGTTTGGTAATACTAACTCTTCTAGCTCTGCCTGCACTAGGGATGAGTGGTGGCCCCTCAGCACTGAATGGTGATGACGATCCCACTGTGAAGTATGGTTGTTCGTGCCACAACTATGGCGCAACTTCGGACAGAGTCATTGTGATGATTACTGGCGTTCCGGTGATGTACGATACAGACACATCTTATCCACTCACAGTCACTATAGCCGACTCTCTTACACTAGCTGGCGGAGATGGTAATACTAAGGCTGGTTTTCTCCTCTCATCCGACGGAGTAGGTGTCTTCTCTTGGTCAGAAGATCAAGAGCTTAGGCAAGCTGAAGATGCTCCTGATGATGTCTCTCACTCCGAGCCAGATTCCGATGGCATCTGGGATCTGACTTGGACATCCCCTTCAGAGGACGTAGGTCAGATTAACTTCTGGCTGGTGGGCAATTCCGTAGATGGAGGAGGTATTCCTGATGAGATGGATTATTGGAATATTCTATCTTTCTCTATCAGCCCACCCGGGACTATTGTCGCTGGAGACGATGCGGCTACACTAGAGACTAGAACAATCTCTGTTGGTGATTACGACACACTATTTGTTATGGAAGAGTCAGAGGCTCAGAAGGAAGCGGAGAGACAAGCAGCCCTAGCACTCAGTATCTACCAGCAGGGCAACGTCCTTTACTGGACCAGTTTAGTTGCACTTCTAGTTGGAGCAGTCTTCCAAAGAGAAGTTCTCGAGAGGCGCTATGGCGATGGCCCAGAATATCTAGCGATGGAACTGGCCTACCCGCAGGCAATCCGCAGAGGCTTACTGAGTATTGCGTCTTTCATAGTCGGAGTTCGTTGGCTTTCCTCTGATACTGCAATTGGATTCCCTCCTGCTAGTATTGTACATGAGGGAACTAGAATCACCGATCTCACCGGATTCCTGATTGGATGCGCCTTCTTCCTCAGCGCTTGGGCAGCGTATGGTGTTTACAGGACTATTCTGGCAACAAGAGTCGAGCGTGAGGTCAAGGACATCCTCTGAGAAGCATGGAACACCCAAACGCTCGCAGAGTAGATTTCTCCAAACATCTCTCTGAGTTATACTCGATTTTCAGACAGGCCATTTTACTGATTCTAGTGACGTCTCTGTTCTGGGCATACTCTAGTGATTCTCTGATGACTTCATGGCTTGATACGCTCCCATTAGGAAACTCCTCACTTGACCTTTCAATCTACTCTCCATTTGACTGGATTGAGATGAAGTGGGCAATCTCAATTCTGTTATCGATACTTACTGTGATGCCAATTATTTCCATTCGTTTGCAGAGATTTACCTCACCGGGATTATTGCCAAATGAGCGTACATGGTTTGCACTAGTCTTGGTTTTTTGCTCACTTATACTGCCAATGCTGATTTTCTTGCTTTGGTGGTTTGGTTTCCCAGTTCTTGTAGAGGCGGCATTAGCAGCTGATGAGTTAGAAGGAGTAGGAATCAGATATGATGCGGCATCGATCATCGGCCTTGCAATTGGAATGTCATGGATTATTGTCTGCATTATCCTAGCAACTGTTACACTGTCCTTAGCTCGTCTCCTAGGCATGGTTGAGGGCGGCCAGACGAAACTCCGAATCAGATTCCTAGTCATTCTAGGAGGAATGCTGATTCTCACCCTCCCTTCAGAGTTTGAGGGACTCAAGATAATCCTCGCCATCTTAGCTATGGCAATCGCAGACAGAGTTTCGAATAGCCTCCCACCAGCGGCCCTAGGAAGGCGGAATTTTGAGGTCTCTAACATCTCTCATGGTGAAAACAATCCAATTCGTCTGGCAATTGTTGATTGCGGATGCGAGGGCGTTTGTCCTAGTGTGCCCGCAGGTTCTATTCCTGTTGGAATTGCTTCACCAAGTTGTGAGGCCTTGTGTTTGAGTGCTAAAGAGCAAGATGCCATTGCAGACTTAGTTTCCCAGAACTTAATCACTAATCTAATCATCACTGGCTGCGATTCAACTCCGATTCCAATCCAACTTAAGCGAAGTATAGAATCAGTAGGTTGCAAAATTAGTGGCTTAGGTTGGTTAGATGAACCTCGGGCCCAGACAGAGGAGTGGAGAACATCTTCTCTTGTTCATTCGACTCAATTCGTTAGCAACACTGCATTGGATTGAAAGGTGAAAATCTTGGTCGTCTGTTCATGAACGCAGTACGGGCTGTTCTAGCAGTGGGCATTCTGATACTGGGCATTTGGGCCAATACCAATCCAGATGTGCTGGAGGAGTGGCTGGGTGAACAGTCAACTACAACTGAAGAAGACAGTAAATTAGTTGGGCTGCAGGAGAGTGAAGAATGGTTGGTTCTGAGAGTCGAATTCCCAGACCGTCCATTTGCTCAGCAGAAGGCCAATTCAATGTTTGATGCAGACGGTCCGGCTAGCAGATATATCGATCAGATGAGCGGATCAAATTCATTACTGACTGCAACATTATCCGACAGAGTTTGGTCATCTCCTAATCCTGAGAGTCATTGGGGGCACGATTCAGAGGAAGAACGTGACATTAATGTCGATGAGATGATTGAGGCAACATGCCTTGACTTACTATCTGAGATGAACCTGTCTAAGTGGGATTTTGACAACGACGGAGTGATCGACAGATTACTAGTTCTACATTCAGGAAGAGCTCAGGAATCAGGAGGAGGCTCCGATGCTATCTGGAGTCATATGTCGTGGCTCAGCGAGCCTTTAAGCATCGGTGATTGGGAAATAGCACACTACACAGTCGCCTCCCTAGATTCTGGCATTGGAACGGTCATACACGAGATGCTTCATCAGATGGGTGCATACGATCTGTACGATGTTCATAGCGACATTCCTTCGTCGAATTGGAACGGCCTAGGAGATTGGGATATCATGGCCAGTGGCAATTGGAATGGGGGAGGCGATACTCCTGCAATGCCAGGGGCGGCCTCCCTCAATCAGATAGGAGCTGAAAGGTACACCGTGGTTGATATCACTATGGACTCCACCCATACTCTAAATCCAATTGCTGACGGTGGTTTTGGATTGGCGATTCCCATCGCTCCCGGAGAAAACATTTGGGTCACTTACAGGGGAGATTCGGGTTTCGATACTGCACTTCCGGGACACGGGATATTAGTTGAACACTCTGATGAGAATAATGGTAATCCAGTAGAGAATCTGGTGAACA
>CAYYAH010000005.1:5597-13946 GCA_964470075.1 uncultured Candidatus Poseidoniales archaeon | reverse complement strand
TTAGTTGAACACTCTGATGAGAATAATGGTAATCCAGTAGAGAATCTGGTGAACACAGATCCGGACAATGCATGGGTCAAGATTATCGAAGCCGATGGGGATGCAGCTCTACAGAGGGGCAGAGATTCTGGTAGCCCCGGTGATGCCTTCGATGCTGGAGATAACTTTGGAGCTTCGGGAATGAAGATTAGGGATAATCATGGTAGACTCGTTTCATGGACAGTTTCAGTCGACACCATTTCAGATGGTTCAGCTACCATATTGTTTGATGCTGGAACAATTTCCATTACTGAAATATTGACCCCTAGATCACCTTTGCAGTTACTTCCCTCCGAATCTGCTTTCGCTGAAATTACTGCTACTGAGCCCTGCAATCTTGAAATTTCACTTTTTACTTCTCAGTCAGATGCTTCTACAGCGAACTATGTAAGTATTCCAACAGGCACTACATTGGTGAATATCCTAGATCATGATGAGGCAGACTCAGACTCATTTACTCTGACGGGAACTATCGGTTGTGAGAATGATGTCAAGACGGACATTTCTCTAGAAATCAACATTGTTGGACACAGAATTTCTTCCGATGAACTATACTCGGTGGTCTCCTGGGAGAATCCATCTACAGTCTCTGTCGAACCAGAGTATGAAGGAATTGATGAGATGACATATTCAATCGCCATAGAAGGCGCTGCATCAAGGGTCGCTACAGCCCAATCTCCTGTCACTCTAGAACAAGGTGTCCCGATTACAATCGATGTGAATCCAATGGGGCTACTAGAGCCAGGAATGCTTGCCAGAGGGACTATTGTTTTGTCAGATATTCATGGCAATGAGCATCGAATCCCACTTCTTCTAGAGGCCGAATCTCCTTTCACTGGTGATGGTTGGGTGGCTTGGCTGGCAGAGCCGTCAAATGGACTACTCATTATCTCGATTCTAATATCGATATCAATCCTAATGGGTGGGAGAGAACAATAGTCATCTTCTGATTGGATTAGTCCACCTAGAGTCTGCTGGAGGTCTAGAAATTGACAGATAGCTCCATGTCCCATCCACAAGTAAAGGATGAATCCAAGTCTTCCCTACTCCTGCAGCAAGCCTAGAGGCTAAACAGGCCCCCTCCCAATCATGAGGTGCCTCTGCAGGATGAATTACAAGCCATGGTGCATGTCCTTCTCCTAAGGGTCTTTCATAGCATCTCCACCTAGTCCCGTACTTGAAGCCGGGCCTAGGGTGAAGGCCTCTTTTCAGAAGGTCGGATAGGATGCTAGATCCCATAGTTACACCATCTTCGTCTGCGTATAGCATGTTGGCGCATATCGAATCTATGATTCGCCCATTCGGATTTGGAATTCCTATTCGTTCATCAGGCCAAGTATCTCCATCCAAAATCATTACTCCACCATTTGCAAGTGGTTTGAAAGTCCTATCTTGGATGTCTTCCACTGTCTTCTCACTCAATTCCCCCATCTTACCTGATGGGTCTGCAGGAGAAACTCTGTAGGTGACTACAGAATTTTCGTCGTCGACAACCAAGACTTCAGCAATTCTTCCTCTTGACTGGACATCATTAGACCAATCATACAGGTCTTCCACATCCAATTCGCTACTAGCGTGAAACCACCTGATTTCTGCCATTGGAACCTCGTCCCTCGGATGTTTGTCCGAAGACCATCTCGCAGCCCATGTTGAATTTGAATGCCCAATATCCAAGTGCCTTAGGTTTGCTCTCAATACTACTTTATTTCCAGGAACTCTTAGGGCTTCAATAACTACTGCTTCATCCAGTAAGTCTAGTTCTTCTGACAACGCATCTGCGAGCCAATCAGAATAAGGCAATTCCAAATGCCTATGATGATTACAAAATATTACTTCTGCGTTAGTCAGAAGTAGTCCTGCAGTACCCATTGATCTGCCTATGGCAGATTTAGCCCACAGTCTATCTGATGCCTTGCCAGAAAAAATCCAACCTTCGGCGTGCTTCTCCACGTCTGCGCCATAAGGTTCCCGACTTGAGTCCGCCGGTGGCAAACATCATTCGCATTACTCACCACGCATACTCGTGGAAGACGACGCAGATAGAGCATCAGTGCTAGCTAGATTAGTAGAGATGCTCGATTCCATGGGGGAGTCAAAAGTTACCCTGATTGGAGATGTCATGCTCGATAGATTCCATCATGGCTATGCAAACAACCTCGACTCTACCGCACCAGTACCTGTTCTCAAGATTATGAGAACTGAGGAAACTCCTGGAGCTGCAGCGCATATCGCAATGGGTTTGAGATCCTTGGGAATGCAAGTCAGTCTGCACTGCTGTGTCGGTGACGATAGAGAAGGCCGTACTATAATTGCCAAACTTTCCGAGCACGGAATATCTAATGATGGCATTCAATCGGTTCCTGAGCGTAATACCCTGACTAAGATTAGATTCTATGGTAGTAGAGAAAGCCTCCTAGATGAGAGTCAGATTCTTCTTCAAGCAGATCGTGGCCCCAGAGAGCAACTATCGGATGATGTGAGAAATTCGATCGCTAAGGGTGCAATTGACGAGATTATTGATAGCAGCGCAGTCGTTCTTTCAGATTATGACAAGGGAGTTCTCGATACTCAGACCTCACTACAGTTGATTTCCGCTGCTAAGAAGGCAGGACTTCCTGTCATCGCCGACCCAAAATTGACAGGACTTGATAGGAGCGAGGGAGCCGATGTGGTACTGTTTGAAAATAGAGGACTAAATCTTCTATCTCGTAGGCAAGGAACCATCGACCAAGCTAGCGCCGCTGCAGCATTGATTTCACAGTACAACTGGGGTGCTCTAGTAGTACTTCGAGGTACGGAAGGAGTGTCTCTGTACAGGGACGATGAAGACCCTCTACACATTCCGTGCCTTTCTCCTTCTGCGGTTCAGCAGATTGGTCTGCACGATGCCGCAGCAACTGCATTGGCAGCAGCGCTCGGAAACGGTCTTTCAATTATTGATGCGACTACTCTAGCAGCTGCTGCTTGCGATTGCATCCTTGCCGCTGAGGCCAGTAGAGAGTTTGTTGACCGAGAGACTCTCAGGCTGTGGATAGACGAACTATCTTGGCAATTGAGAATCTCAGATAGATGAAATCAACCATGCATCGGTTTCATTACCATTAGGGATTGCCAAAGTAACATGAAGTTGAGATCAATGGTGTTAACGATGGTGCTGCTAGCACCATTGCTTGTCATCACCCCCTCGGCGAGTGCTGATTCGGAGGATCCACCAATTATCGGGTTTGATTTTGATAATGGCCTGAGAATTATAGTGAATGAAACCGGAGTCTGGGCGGATGACGGTTGGATTTCACTAACAGGTACAATTGAGTTCGACACACTTCCAGATAATGTAGGGTGGAACCTCCATTCTGATTCGCAGGCCGCCGTACAGGATTATGGGAACTCCATTACTGACTCTTTGCAGGAATTACAGTCAGATAATGGCCGCACTAAATGGTCATGGGAGGCTAACATCCAACTTCTATGGGGCAATTGTACTTGCTACTTCGATCTTGTTGTTACTCATGATGGCATGAGTTGGAAGAAGGACAGAGTGATATTCATGGGTGAAACGATGCGTTCAGGTTTGCTAATTCACTCGCCGGATCCAATTTCAAGATGGACCGATCATACCTCGGAGGTGTCCCATGTGGCTGACTATGAATGGGTCCATGAATCACTTACAGTCACTGGTTGGACCTCTCATCCTACAGTATGGGCCTCTCCCGAGACTAGATTCTTCACGTCTGTTGCCTATAACGCAGCAGACACTTGTACAGAGGAAGGCGATTCAGACTCGACTCAATTACTATCAGTAATCAGTGTTGATGGCGAATATTCCGTAAGTCTGAATGTATCGTCTTTGGATGATGGCTGGTATAATCTGTATGTTGAAAACTATGATCCCTCAGGTGTTTCTGACAGACAAACTTGTGTAGGAATCAGAATAAATAACTCTCCTCCCGAGATTGTAATCAACGGAGATTCACACTATATCGAGGGCCTAGATGAAATCAGCTTTGATGCTAGCGAATCAGTTGATCCATTTTGGGGCAGAGAAGGAATGGAGTATATGTGGATCCTACGCAAGCCTTCCCACAGTGGCCAGACTCCTGTTGATATCCAAATAGGAGGCGAAATCTATTCACTACCTGCAGACAGTGGAGGAAACTACTCCCTCACCTTGAGGATTACAGATTCAGGTGGCGTTTACTCCACAGCAGTCATTGAGTTTGACATTGAGAATATGTTACCAAATGTCATAGCTACTGTATCGGGAAATCCAATGACTGATGGTAGTACAATCAGGCTTAGCGGCAGTGATGGATGGGAATTGGATGCATCCGACTCAAGTGATACTGAAAATGACCTTGCAAGCCTTAGGTGTGTCTGGAAAATTGATTACGAGCCTTTGTATGAAGGCTGTGAAAGAACTCTGACATGGCCTGAGGAAGCTGGCCTAGAAGCAATATTAACTCTGGATGTGATTGATGATGATGAAGCATTCACCAGTATCTCGGTAATATTGATTCATCCCGATTCCACAGAGCCCCTGCCTTACCCTGTAATCGTACTCTTGGTCTCAGCTCTGTTTATGCTGTCAGCGATATTCCTTAGATACCGTTCTTCTGATGACTCTACAGGGATTCCTACATGGGACTCCGACTAGGACAAGTAGAATCCCTCATAAACAACGCCATGTGGACTAATGCTGAGGGTTCACTGTGCTTACTTTCTCTGAATCAGAGTATTCGAACAGACAGTCTGCCTTCTTAGACAGACTACCAGATAGCTCTCTCGTACTAATCCCCACTAATCCTAAATCTGTCAGGTCGAACGACACACACTATCCGTTTAGAGCAAATTCATACATGCTCTACCTTTGTGGTTGGTCCGAGTCAGACTCAGTTTGGATGGCTAGTAACTTGGAAGGTCACTGGGTAAAATCTCTATTTGTACTTCCCCAGGATACTAAGGCAGAGATATGGGAAGGCAGGAGGGCTGGTCCAGAGGGTGCTGTTCAGAATTGGCCTGTGGACACTGCATATTCTATTGATGACTTGGCCAAAGTAGCCTCTCCATTGCTTGGAGATTGCGAACACATTTTCTGTCTTACTGGTTTGAACACTAAGATTGACTCTTTATTGGGAGAATGTGGAAAAGATATCTCTGATCCGAAACCATATCTAGATTCTCTACGGGTCATCAAGTCCGAAGCCGAGATTGATTTGATGCGGCAGTCCGCTGAACTGGCATCTGATGCTCACATTCTGGCCATGAAGGCAGGCCAGTCAGGCGTAGGAGAATGGCATCTTCAATCTGTAATCGAATCATGCTTCGCTTCAAACCGCGCCCAATGGGCGTACCCCTCGATAGTTGGAGGCGGTGAGAACGCCGCAATACTACACTACAACTCCAACCAAGACCCTGTGAATGACGGCGATTTAGTACTCATCGATGCTGGTTGTGAGGTTGAGGGATATGCATCAGACATTACTCGCACTTGGCCAGTCAATGGAAGGTTCACTGAAGCACAAAAAGAGATTTACAATTTGGTTCTAAAGTCACAGATAGCCGCTATCGAAGCATGTCAACCAGGGGCTAGATGGGCCTCTTTCCATGATGCATCTTCTAGAATAATTGCACAGGGCCTCATTGACTTGGGAATACTAGATTGCACCCTAGACGAGGCTATAGGTGATCCATTGGAGTTCAATGGCCTATATCGGAACTATTTCATGCACGGTACAGGACATTTCCTAGGCCTCGATGTCCACGATGTTGGTGGAGGGAGGCAAGGAGATGATGACCCCGGCCCCGAACTTAAACCTGGGATGGTTGTCACTGTTGAACCAGGTCTGTACTTTGGCAGTTGGCGAACAGATGTTGAAATTCCTGAGAAGTATGCTGGAATCGGAGTTAGAATCGAGGATGACGTTCTCATCACGGAGGACGGCCCAGTGGTTCTGACTTCTTCTTGCCCTAAGGAAATCTCCGAGTTGGAGGCTATCATCGGACAACAGAGGTGAGCGCTTGTCCCAATGCCAGCAAATATTGCTATCTCAGTCTAGGGATTCGCCACCCCGTCTTAGTATCGAAGAAGCTCTCGTTTTGTACGAAGTGGCAGATCTAACTGAATTAATGCATGTTGCTTCTATTCACCGCAGGATGAGAGTTCCAGGAAATCATGTCACATACTTAGTTGATAGAAATGTGAATTACACTAATGTATGTACCATTAACTGCCAGTTTTGCTCTTTCTACAGGCCACCTGAACACCCAGAGACATATCTGCAAACCTTGGAGCAGATAAGTGAGAGGTTTTCTCAACTTGAGGAAATAGGAGGTTCAAGGGTACTTATGCAAGGTGGAGTACATCCCGAACTTGAACTAGAGTGGTATACAGATCTCATTCGTGAATTAAGGAAAAAGCATCCCTCAATTGATTTGGATTGCTTCTCTCCGATAGAAATCGAGGGAATCTCCGAAATCTGTGGGTTATCGACTAAGCAAGTTCTCGAAGCTCTCCGAGATGCAGGAATGCACGGTTTACCTGGAGGAGGAGCAGAGATGCTTGTGGACGAAGTCCGCCTCGATGTGTCGCCTAAGAAAGGGTCGGCACAGAATTGGTTGAGAGTAATGGGAGAGGCCCAAGAACTCGATCTCACCACATCTGCAACAAATGTTATTGGCTTAGGGGAGACAAATTTGCATCGATTACAGCATATGGCAAAAGTCAGAGAACTACAGGACGAGGCCTTGGCCAGAGGATCTGTAGGATTCACATCTTTCATCTCATGGCCGGTAATGCTAGAAAACAACTCACTAGGTAGGAGGGAGCGTGGCGCGAACAAATACACTCTAGGTGCCAGCTCCAACGAGTACCTGAGACATGTTGCAATTTCACGATTGTTTTTCGATAATATTGAGCACATTCAGGCATCTTGGCCAACAATGGGGACAAAGGTAGCCCAGATGGCACTGTTCGCAGGAGCAGATGATATCGGCTCTACCATGATGGAAGAAAATGTTGTCTCATCATCTGGGACCAAGAAGACTAGTGCTTCGGAGAGGGAACTGCAGTTGCTGGTTTCAAGAGCAGGATTCGTACCTGCAAAGAGAGATTCAGATTATAATATACTCAAGACTGGTATTGTAGATGAAGGGATATTTGCCCCTCCCCCAACTCAACCTAATTGATCGGCCGACTCTATCCTACCGCTTCGAACTGGAAGCTTGTATATTGGATCAAGACCCCTTCTGTCTTCTATCAGAATGGGCTTAATCCATTTCATCTTGGTCCCATTATCTCTAATGGCTTCAATAACGATCTCCCAGTGAATTGCAATCAGAGCAGAGTAAATCGATCCGGGCCATGTTTCTTGAGGCCCAGGAAGGTCAAATCTCTCACCTGTGCTAGAAATATCTTTCCAGTCCCCGTGGTCCATAACTCTCAATGGCTCTAGCAGAAGTAATCTAGGATGTGAGACTGCTAATGGAATTGATTCACCCACACCAGTGCCCAACTCTTCACCAGTGGCAATTCTCCTATCTGGTAGGCTAGTTGACATTCCTGGGGCCGATTGCTCCCCCTCGACTCTCCCTAATGCTTCCAGCATTTTTTCCCTTTCTGGTACAATCATTCCAACCTGAATCCTAGCCCGAATTGGCATAACATTTAGGGGAATTTCTTGAATTCTTACCTGCGCTTCGTTATCTTCAATTTGAACTGACAATGATATGTCTTCAATTGGGGATGAAATGTATTTGTTTTGTCTCCTAATATCTCGCAGATTTGCAACAATTCGGAATAATATAGGAACTACGAACAGGGGGAATGAGAAGAACAGTAGTTTGGGGTAGTCCAGAGGTCCAATTCGATACGAACCCGCGAATGACTCCGATAACAAGCCGCTTGCAACCAATCCGGGTTCGAGGGTGTGGATTAGTAGTGATAGGATAATAATCACAACAGCGGGTCTAATCGCCTTTCTAGCCATTGAATGTAGAGGATCGGGTTCGATATACCATCCATTTCTAGTTCTCATGATGAAATCAAAAGGCTCCCTTGACACCTCACATGAGAGGGTTGGAAAATCATCATCTGTCTTCTCCGACCTCCATTCAACTCTCCAATCATCATCTCTCCCTATTGAGAATGCAGGTGGTGGACTTTGCTCAGTTTCTAAGACTACTTCGATCATCGGGACTCCCTTAGGCTCCATACTGGCGTGCTCAAAGGGAGGGAATCTTATCCTCTGCACCGATCGGAACATGTCAACCCCACAATACAGCCTTTACTGCTCTCCTTGCTAATGTTCTGAA
>CAYYAH010000005.1:0-5497 GCA_964470075.1 uncultured Candidatus Poseidoniales archaeon | reverse complement strand
TCAACTCTCCACTTACTCTCTTCAGTAGCTCCGGAACCATTGATTCCACATGCTTGAAACCCGGGCCAATTCCTCCGCCAGTAGTTGGCTTGCATAGACCAGCAGCGTCTCCAAAGAGCATCACCCTGTCTCTGAGGGGGCGTCGTACTAGGCCGCTTGGAACAGGCCCACAAAAGCGACCAACTTCCTTACAATTTGAAAATCTATGAGACCATTGTGGACTGTTCATTAATGCATTTAGAAGCTGTTCTGGAGATCGCCCTTCCAACAATTCAGCCTTGCTCCATGCTCCTATCCTTGTTGTTTCGCCAGAAGGAATGGCCCAAGCAAAAAATCCGGGTGCAATCTCTGAACCCGTGTACATGTCCAACTTCCCTTCCTCTCCGATATATCCCGTAACCTCGATTTGGAAGCCAATCATCATCTCTTTCGGTCGCCCCATCCTGAAACTTCTTCTCACCCATGAATGGGCACCATCCGCACCGCATAGCATTGAGCATTTGATATCCACTTCCCCTTCTGGAGTTGAGATTGTGATACTGACTCCCTCATTATCCTGCTTTGCATAAATCGGCCTGCTGGATAACCATAGCTCCGCCCCCGAATGAACAGCCGACTCGAGTATGGATTCGTCAAACAGCTTTCTACACACGCTCCAAGTTCTGACGGTTTCAGGTGATCCTATTGAGACTAATTCTCCTGAGGGACCGTGAATCCTAGCACCCCAGATTGGCGTTAGCACAGTTTCGTGTAATCCAACCAATTCCATCGCTTCGGGATTAACCAGCCCAGCGCACTGAAACGGCCTTCCAATTTGGGAATGTTCCTCGACAATCAGGACGGATGCTCCTTCTTCGGATAGTCTTTGAGCTAGAAGGCTACCTACCGGGCCAGCACCAATGACTACGAATTCGTAATCCATACGTATAGGCCTCTCAGCCATCCGTTATTGAGCCCTACTACAAATAGAATCTAGGAACGCCTACCCCTGGATCTTCCTTTTCTACGACCCTTCATCTTCGAAATTATATCACTAGCATCTGACTTTGTCAATTCTGATGCATCCCTTACACCTACTGTTGCTAGAACTTCAGATAGTTGTTTCTCGTTTTGTTCGGCCAATTTCTCAATTAAATTGACCTGTGATTCTGTTGCAGGTAAATCCTTGGTCATCTCAATCATTTTACCAATCAACTCACTAGCAGTACCTTCTCCACCTCCGGTCAATGCTGCCAATTCATTAACTCCAACAAGCTCGAGTGCACCATCTAAGTCAATTCCGAGTTGATCAGCTAGTTTGATAATCAGAGCACTTTGTTTCTCACTAGGAGGGTAACCTAATCTATCCCCAATTTCTTGCAATTTTTCAATGATTTCTCGCGCCTCGTCTCCTGTAATTTCTCCAGCCGACTTTCCAGACATCAACTCGTCTCTCAATTCAGGCTCAAGGTGTACCAGACGAGATTCTATCAATGACTTTTGCCTTGGTGTTGCAGTTTGTTTTCTGATGCTAAGGGCATTGTTGTGCATATCTCTAAATTTACTGACGAATGAATCCCAGATTTCAGGACCATTCTGTGAGGCAGTTTCAACTAGGTCCAGATTTGCTTCCATTTGAGAAGTAAATTCTGGAGTAAACAGTCCAACTTCCTGGTCTTGCTCATTGTAGAATGGAACTACATCTGTCCACAACATTCTACCATCATCTGTTGGAATAAGCGAACCCCCATCTGATTTCACATAACCTCTGCCAGAAAGTTTCTGGATTGTACTAACATAAGTCGAAGGGCGACCAATCTCAGCCGTTTTCATCGCTTGAACAATTGAACTTTCAGTATATCTCCTAGGTGGCTTGGTTTCATCTGTAACCATTTTTGGGCTATCTTTGCTTTGCTCAATTGGCCATTCCGAACCTGACGCTAGATCCCCTTCAGGAGGCTTGGTCTTGACATCACCGTTAAACTGCGCAAATACAGCCTCCCAACCGCTGTGAGTTCTCCAAGAAGCAGTTCCTCTAAGGGACTTTTCACATCCATCTACTGCAGCTATCAAATCGCGCCTTTCTCTAATTGACTGCGACATTTGACTGGCAGCAAAGCGCGACCAAATAAGAGAATACAGGCGCTTTTCATCTGCCGAGGCATTAATCGAATCAACCTCTGGTTTGCTGGGACGAATTGCCTCGTGCGCATCTTGGACGTTTGCCTTTCCTTTGGCATCCTTTCCTACTACGCCTTTGCCCAGATAATCATCACCATACTTGTCCCGAATAAAATGTCTGACCTTTTTACGGGCATCAGGATTTGTTCTGGTTGAGTCTGTTCTGATGTAGGTCACATATCCGGATTGGTAAAGTGCTGAGGCGATACGACTAGTCTTGGAAACGGACCATCCCAGAGTCGAGCTCCCAGCTTGGAGCATGGTATCTGTAGTGAAAGGGGGTTGCGGATTCCTCTTTGTGATACCTTCTTTCACAGACGTTATTGTCAGAATCTTTGAAGAATCCAGCGCTTTGAATGCCGACTTGGCAAGATCATCATCAGATGTCCTATCTGCTCTGTGTTTACCCGAGTCATCGAACCACGCCCCCGCATCGTCTTTCTCGTGGAATCTAACATTGAATCTTACATCATGGCAATCAGTATGTACGCTATGGTATTCGATTGGCACGTGCGCTTCTCTTTCCATTTCCCGTTCGACGATGAAACCAAGAGTCGGAGTTTGAACTCGACCCATCGATGAAAGTCTCCATGACTTACTAAATCTAGAACATCTGTATCCAACCAATCTGTCCATGAATCGTCTTACTTTGGCAGCATCAACGAGATTTGAATTGATTCCACTAGGATTGGAAATGGAATCTGAAACTGCAGCCTTAGTAATCTCGTTGAAAGTTACTCTATAGATATTGGAAAACTCTGCAAATAGTATGCTTAATCTCCATGCGATGAACTCACCCTCTCTATCGGGATCAGTTGCAATGTATACTTCCTCAACTCCAGATTTTCGAGCTCTGGCAAGTATCGATTTCACAACTCTCTCTGCCCCATCAGTCCAGTCCCAGGGGGGGTCGGGTAACTCTCCTTTACTTGCAGCCCACATTGCTTTCGAGCGCTGTTTTGAGCCATTGCCCGAGGGAAGATCTTGTACGTGTCCATTACAGGCTTCTACAATCCAGCCCTTGCCAAGATAACCCTTGACAGTACGTGCCTTTGCACCCGATTCAAGAATCATCAACTTCATGTTCCCATCCTAGCCAGTATGTCATTTTCAGAATCAACCGGCTGACTCGAGCGCCGACTCCGACCCTGTATAAACATGAGTGGCGAGTGATTGAGTCAACGCCCGCACAGGCGCGCGCGTGCGCGAAGCGGAACTATGTCAACCGACTTCTGGACAATGCTTCGTCCCAAGGTGCTTCTGCTGCTGGACCAGCACATCCAACACACCCTGGGTATCCAGCGCTGGCGAGTTCGACCATTACTCTGAGGTACCTACTCCAGATATCATGGACATCCCCCGGAATCCAGACTAAATCATCACCCGGCTCTTCTTCTCCAATTCTTCCACCAGCTAATTCTGTGAACTCAATCGTAATAGTATCAGACTCAACCTCGAAATACCTTACTTCAATAATTAGTGAGGGAGATGAATCGCTTAGTGCAGTAGACAGACTACCGATATCGTCACTGAACATACTTCCAGCCTTGAATGAAACCTCATCACTGCGGAGAGTTCTGCGCGCTAGTTCGCTAATGGCCGCAGCCTCAAATGTGGCACGCACAGACCGGCGATGCTACGCAACGCTTGAAGTGTACCTCTCAGCGCATTCGCACGATGGGGCTGCCATACAGCATATTCGTGCGACCTATGCTACGTTTCATCGATTCAGAGAATGCTCACTCTCTTTCAATGAAGGCACTCAGCAACTTTGGCCAGAGTAGATTAGGCCAGAGGGCACTGAGTACAGTATACAATTCTCCAGATTTACCAATCCATGTTTTCGGTCGTTTATTTCACCATCCTTTGGGTCTAGCAGCAGGTTTTGATAAGGGTGCAGAGGCGTTATCAGCTTGGCCAGCGCTTGGTTTTTCATGGATAGAATACGGAGGAATTACCCGTTTCCCTCAAGATGGCAATCCAAAACCAAGGATGTTTAGATCCGACCGACATGGTGCATTAGTCAATAGAATGGGATTCAACAATCCTGGAGCAGCCGAGGTTCGTGACAGATTAATTGAGAGGAGAGCTTCTGGCAGGTGGCCGAAAACTCCCGTAGCTGCAAATATCGGCCGCTCTAAGAAGACCCCCAACGAGAGTGCTGCTAGTGACTATTCGCAGACACTCGACATACTTTGGAATCATGCTGACTTATTCGTTCTCAATATTTCTTCACCTAATACTCCCGGTCTAAGGGATTTAGCAGACTCAGACTATCTTTCTTCCATTGTGACTGAGTGCAAATCTATGGCTAATCGGAAAGGAGGAGGTAAACCGTTACTCGTCAAGGTCTCACCTGATGCCAGTAATGAGGAAATCCTCTCTTCAGCGCATTCAGCCGTTAGGTCGGGGGCAGACGGTTTGGTGGCAATCAATACCTCAATGCACAGACCAGTACCTAGAAATGCAGTTTCAAGGGGAGTTTTTGCTGAATCAGGAGGTATTTCTGGAAGGCCACTTCAAAATAGATCAAAAGAAGTTATTTCACTCTTGTACTCAGAAGTTGGAGAGTCTATCCCAATTGTAGGAGTAGGGGGAATTGAATCCACGGATACCGCATGGGAAGCTATAACTTCTGGGGCTTCACTGATTCAACTGTATTCGGCCCTAGTCTTCAAGGGCCCTTCAGTAGTCAGTTCAATAGTCAGAGGACTCAAGAAGAAAGTCAAGCAGAACGGCTTTGTGAGTCTCGAAGAAGCAGTCGGATACGAGATGCCTTGACCATCCAATGAAAACTCTATTCAATGTCCATGTTGGGTTAGTAGCATGGCAGGGACAAGGGCGTCTAGATTGGCCCTAGTCTCTGTTTGCATGGCCGCCTTAGTTGCATTGATGTTCATCAGTGTAGATCCTGAAACACAATACTACATTGATGAGGTAATGGATTCGCCTCAGAACCACGAGGGTGATATACACATGCGAGGGCAAGTTGAACCAGATTCAATCAATTCTTCAGCATCTTTTTTTATGCTCATAGGGATAGAACATTCTCTCAGCATAGATTACTCTGGTGCTGCCATACCTGACGGCTTTGATGAAGGGATTACTATCGCAGTGAAAGGCCAATTGGTTAATGATAATGGGAATTGGATCTTGAAGGCTAATGAGATTCAAACTGGCTGCCCATCTAAGTATTCCGAGTAATCTCACCTAGTCTTTGTTAGGGATTTGTTGATATGGGTCGATTGAATGGACAAGTTGGGCTAGGGGGGGTGTTGACGTGCTCTGTTTTCCTCAAATCGTCGATAAAGGGGGCCTGAAGTCCGAGGGCGGCGCA
>CAYYAH010000004.1:0-24921 GCA_964470075.1 uncultured Candidatus Poseidoniales archaeon | reverse complement strand
GCCCGCCGTCTTACAGCTGGACTAGCAAGCACTCTGCCGGACTTGGCAGCAGGTACGGGAGCCGGTGTGGCAGCCGGCACGGCTGTAGGAGCAACCGGCTCAGGCGCAGGCGCAGGCGCAGGCTCAGGCGCAGGCGCAGGCTCTGGCTCGGATTTCTTGGTGGATTCAGGAGCAGCAGGTTTGTCTCCAGATGAACCAAACTGAACTAGAGTGGCTCCGACAGCTACCATATCGCCAACATCACCGCTAAGCGAGGAAATAACACCGTTGACAGGAGAAGGAATGGTAACAGTCGCCTTGTCTGTCATGACGTCCACAAGAGGGTCATCCTCTGAGACCGAGTCACCGACAGAAACGTGCCACTGCACTACTTCTCCTTCGACAACGCCCTCGCCGATATCTGGCAACTTGAACTCGTAATCTGACATCTAATCCTCCTGTGTTCTGTGTATCGCCGCGGCTATGCGAGAGGGTCCCGGCATGTAATCCCATTCAGTCGTATGTGGGAAAGGAGTATCCCATCCGGTGACTCTCTCGATTGGACACTCGAGGTGATAGAAACACCTCTCCTGAACAGAAGCAGCCATCTCTGCTCCGAATCCACTAGTCTTGGGGGCTTCATGAACAATCACGCATCGACCAGTCTTCTCGATTGATTTGATGACAGCCCCACGGTCCCAGGGAACTAGGGTCTGCAAATCGATGAGATCGCATGAGACTCCACTGTCCTTGATTGCCTGCTCGCAGACATGAACCATGGCTCCCCATGAAATTACAGTGCAATCATCACCCTCCATAGCAAGCCTAGCTTCGCCCAAGGGTACGTTATAGTGAGCCTCCGGTACCTCGGCTTCTGGGTGCCCTTCCCAAGTCGGTACATTATGCGGGTCACCGTAGAACGGACCTCTGTAACAGCGCTTAGGTTCGAAGAAGATGACTGGGTCATCACTCTCGATAGCACTAATCAGTAGCCCCTTCGCATTGTATGGAGTTGAGCAGTAAGCAACTTTGAGTCCAGGAGTATGGGTGAATTGAGATTCTGGAGATTGAGAGTGATGATGACCTCCTCTAATGCCTCCTCCTGCGGGCGTGCGCACTGTCACAGGCGACCAGAACTCACCGCCAGAGCGATGTCTGACCTTCGCCAACTCATTGACAATCTGGTCGTAGGCAGGGAAGATGTAGTCTGCGAACTGAATCTCGACTACTGGTCTGAGCCCATTGAGACCCATTCCGAACGCCGCCGATAGGATTCCGCCCTCAGACAGCGGTGTATCGAAGACACGATGTTCGCCGTGCTTTGCTTGGAGTCCGTCGGTGGTTCGGAAAACGCCGCCGAAATAGCCGACATCCTCGCCGAAGACAATCACTCCGTCATCGGCCTCTAGCATTATGTCCAATGCGTTGTTGAGGGATTGAATCATGTTCATATTAGCCATCTAATTCCTCCTTCATTTCATTGAACTGCTCCTCGAGGTGCCACGGCATCTCTTGGTAGACTTCCGTGAATATGGTATCAGAACTAGGATAGGGCCCGGTTGCTAAATCTCCGTGAGAGACCGCTTCCTTGTACGCGCTCATGACCTCTTGGTCAATACGCTCCTCTAATTTTGTGTGTTTTTCCTCGCTCCACTCGTTAATCTCAATCAGGTGATCACGTAATCTCTCTACCGGATCTCCACCCGGCCACTTCGTGTGCTCGTCACCGGGCCTGTATCTGCTTGGATCATCACTGCTACTGTGCGCCCCAGCGCGATAGGTCAGAACTTCGATATGAGTCGCACCGACTCCGGCGGCCGCTCGCTGCCTTGCCCACTTGGTTACGGAGTACAGGGCGAGAAAGTCATTGCCATCTACTCGTAGCGATGCGAGTCCATAGGGAAGTCCTCTGGAGGCAAACTCGCCACCACCGGTTGCGAAGTTAGCGTGAGTAGAGATAGCCCATTGGTTGTTGACCACATTTAGTATGACAGGAGCCTTGTATACACTGGCGAAGTTGAGGGCGTAATGGTAGTCTCCTTCTGCACTGGCTCCATCTCCAATCCAAGTGATTGTGACCTCGTCCAAGCCCTTGTACTGCGATGCCATGGCGACTCCAACAGCTTGGCTGAATTGAGTGCCGACAGGGCTTGAGATGGAAATGAATCTACCATCACGGTATGAGTAGTGAACAGGCATCTGCCTGCCTTTGATGTTGTCCTCGACATTGCCGATGCAATGACAGATCATACTGACCATGTCTCGGCCCCTTACGAACTGGGCTCCGGGTTGCCTGTAGGTCGGGAAAATCCAGTCTTGAGTCTCAAGTGCCATGGTCTGAGCGATAGCTACACACTCTTCTCCAAACGAACGCATGTAGAATGAGAGCTTCCCAGTCCTCTGCATTTTCATCATTCGGTCATCGAAGATTCTGAGTCTGACCATGTGCTCGAGTCCCTGCCTGAGCTCATCTGCATCCAGTCTCGGATCCCATTCTCCAGATGCCTTGTTGTTGTCATCTAGGACTCGGATTAGTCCCGCAGCGTGTGGAACCGTGTCCTCAGAACTGCATTTCTTGGGATCGGGCATGTCGAGATCTCCGGGTTGCCAAGGCCAGGATTCGAAACTAGCCTCATCGCCGGGCCGATAAGGAGCATCAGGGATATCTAGGCTGGGTTTCTTCTTGGCCATCTAATCACCTAACTCTCCACTTGTCCACCCAGAAGAACCGGAGTCCCTCCGCGGGCCTCCTCCCAGAGTAGACCCGCCCTGTAACTCGAGCGAACCAGAGGTCCACTAGCCACGGCCTTGAATCCGATTTCACGAGCTTGACCATCCCACCTTGCAAACTGCTCGGGCTCCGGGAACCTATCCACAGGTAAGTGACGATCGCTTGGCTGCAGGTACTGACCAAGTGTCAGCATATCGACTCCGGTATCGAAAAGTAGCCTCATCGCTTCGCCCACCTCTTCATCGGTCTCTCCGAGACCGACCATAATGCTTGACTTGATGAGAATATCAGGTCTGAGCTTGCGAGCCTCTCGCAGAACGCTGAGTGATTGCTCGAAAGACGCTCTTGGGTCACGCACCACTGAATCGAGTCTAGGGACGCATTCCACATTGTGTGCGAATACTCTGAGAGGCAGATTATTGAGCATTTCACCGAGGGCTTCAAGATTTCCATCCAAATCAGAGCATAGTAGCTCGAGTCCAACTTCTGGACAACGCTCATTCACTGCTATGATACAATCTCTGTAATGTCCCGCACCGCCATCTTCCAAATCATCTCTGTTCACGACAGTAATCACGGCATGATCAAGCCCCATCCTTGCCACAGCCTCGGCTAACTCCGATGGCTCGGATGCATCTAATGCAGGAGGAATTTTCTCAGTTCCAACGGCACAGAATCTGCAACCTCTGGTGCAGACTTCCCCTGCCACCATGAAAGTGGCCGTTCCCCTGCCCCAGCAATCGTGGACATTAGGGCAGCGAGCCTCCTCGCATACTGTGTGCAAACCATGTTCATGAACGCTTGAACGGGTTTCGTTGTATCTGACCTGAGCGTCACCGGTTGGCAACGAGGTCTTGAACCACGGAGGCAACCGCTTTCGCAACGCCTTTCTTCGCTCAGTAGCACTCTGTCTGGAGACTCCTCCACAACCTCCTGCAAGGACTGAATCCCCGTCGATGGTAGGGAGGCGAGATGCCATCAAACCGTCGGATGGAGTACTGACATTAACCATTCTGCTGCGCATGGCCTCCTCGTATGTACTCATACAACTGGTAATATCAGATGTTGCCTCCGGCCAATCATGGCAGAGGGTACCGTACTGGTCACGGGTGGGGCCAAACGCATCGGCAGGGCGATTTGCCTGCGCTTAGCTGCTGACGGGTATTCTATCGCTGTCCATTACCGGGGTTCAAGCATCGAGGCCGACGAGGTAGTCGAAGCCATTGAGGAGATAGGCGGAATTGCGTTTTCGGTACAAGCTGATCTTGCAGATGCCGAATCGGCCTCTACTTTGGTTTCACAAGCAAGCGAGAACGGGCCTGTGTGTGGAATTGTCAACAACGCATCACTATTTGTTCATGACGATATTCAGAGCATAGATACAGAAATCTGGGACGCTCACATGGATGTCAATGCTAGGTCTCCGATGTTACTAATCAGATCTCTAAATGAGAATCTGGAAGAAGGACAGACTGCCTGTGTGGTAAACGTACTTGATCAGAAGATAGCAGAACCTAATCCAGACCACCTATCATACACGGCTTCGAGATATGCGATGCTTGGACTGACTGATGCATTGGCTAGAGGACTTGCCCCTAGTATCCGAGTAAATGCCGTTGCCCCCGGACACACTTTACCAAGCGATGACCAGACCGAAGAGGGATTCGCTAGAGCTCAGTCGGAATCTCCACTTGGATATGGTCCAGAGCCTGTAGACATCGCAGATGCGGTCTGCTATCTATTAGGGGCTAGAGCGGTAACAGGTCAGATTCTATTTGTCGACTCCGGCGAGAGATTCTTGTCCAGGGCCCGCGATGTACTGTTTGAGACGGAGTGAATATGTCAACTAGTCACAGTGAAGCCATCGAGGCACTGCTCTCAAGTGGAGGAACAGCCTCGTCTCTGTTTCTTGAGGGAGCCATCAGGCAGGTCGATGTGGGAGTCTACGAACACGAGCAAGGCTCTCCCCAGAGAGTCATGTTTGGCATTCATGTTGTGGTTGATGATTCAAGACCATCCAATGACTCTATTGAGCAGGTTCTAGATTACGAATTTCTGGTCTCTTCCCTAGACAGGGTTGTCGCTATGGATCGACCATCACTACTCGAGACTATGGTGATGAGACTCCTAGACGAGGTAATGATTCCAGCAGAGGTCCTAGCAGCCTCAGTCAGCGCCAGCAAACTTGACATCACAGATGATGACTCCAGACTGGGTTGCACCATGACTAGAGTAAAATGATGGTGCAGGGGGCAGGATTCGAACCTGCGAAGCACTTTGCACCGGAGCTTAAGTCCGGCCCCTTTGACCGACTCGGGAACCCCTGCAACCCGTGAGCAGGGCCTTCTTCACTTGAACCGAGCGCATGATACTGTCCTGAATTGACTCATCTCGTACCCTTGGGGTACGAACGCTTTAACGCCACTCTGACGGCCGAATCATCGTGCATACGAGCAGTACGCCGAATACCTCCCCGGGCAAAGCCCGCTTGGCCATCTTCGTGGCCATGGTGCTATTTGCCCCCATTTACTCCTCTTTCAGTGAGCCTTCGAATCTGAGGTATAACGAACCAATGATGGCCCAAGATGAGGTCGAACTCAAACTGTACACTCTCTATCTTGCATCTCAGAATACATCAGCAGGAGGAGACGGTTTTATCACAACTGAAGTCCCTGAATCTGGAGGCCAAGATTCGGCCAGCGCTCTCGATAATGAGATAGAATTCCGATCTAGCGACATGCTTTCCTCTCTGATTATATACGGAAGATCGCAACACGGCAGCTCAGGCTCATATTATGTCCCCCTCGACCTGTTCCTCAGGGCCACCGGTCCGAACGGCGCCACTGTGGATTGGACAATCACTCTGAAGGCCGGTGGATCTCAAGTAGGAACCTCATCATGGAGTACCGATGCCTGCACCCAAGGGATAACCAACAGTTGCAGTTTTGATCACGAAGAGTTCGATATCGATTTAGGGCAGGATTCCTCATTCACTGTCTCAAAGGATGAGATGCTGGAAATCTCCATCTCTGCTGAGATGACCGGCTGCGATGGAGGCAGTTTCCCAGGCGGTTCAAGTTGCGAAGCAGAGGTTGCATGGAACGAAATTGACGGTGAACCAGACAGATTCTCTCAGATTGAAGTCGAGGCAAATGCAATTTCCAACAGCCTAGTCCTTCTACAGAGAGAGGGGGCCGAACTCGCCGAAGGTCCAGAATTGGACTGGTATCCAAACGATATTCTCTCAGACAGAGCGATGCAGTTCACCTTTGATGTAAAAAGCTCCTTCGGTAGATACGACATTGAATCTACCCGGCTACTGATGAGAGATCCAAACGGAGTCTACCGAATAGATCACATCATCAACGAGGATGACGAAGATATAGAGGATACAAGTCAGGGAATCTTCGGTGAGTACATCTGGACATATCCAGGAGGTTTGCCAGCAGGAGAATACTCCGTGGAACTTGAAATCACCGATATCCAAGGTAACGACTTCTTGATTGAGCACGAGCCGATTGAGATGCACCAGTGGGGCGTCTCAATCAATCACCGACTCGACAAGACAACTGAATACATCGCACCTGGCCAGACTACTGCCATACCACTGCAATTAGTGCACAAGGGCGACTCTACCAAGTCCATGGAAGTCGAGCTTGAACTTCTAACCAACCTAGGAAGCTCTTGGATTCTCGAGTTCGATTCGCCAGGAGGATACACACTCAACGCAGGTGGCGACATACTCAACCCCATCCTCACCCTAACTGCTCCCGATGATCTCACGGGCACTCCTGAGAGCATCGAGATTAGGGCTGTCGCTGAGGCCGAGGTCGAGAGTGTCCTGCAAGTCGTCCACCAAGACATCCTGCAACTCGACCTCGACAAGATAGACGTCTTCCAGCCGCCTGAGGTTTCAGTCTGGAACGAAGACCACGATTTACAGATGGCCAACTCAACAAGGCCCGATGACTTCGATCAGACGGCACCAAGGTATGTCGAGTACGGAGAATTTACTCCATTTCTACTAGAAATATTCAACACTGGATTCGATGCTGATACCTTCCGAGTCGATGTGTTGCAGAGGGCCAAGTCAATCATCCAAATCTACGATAACGACACAGGGCAGAGAATCCTTGAGGACGAGGGTGACGGGACATTCCACACTGCCATTCTCGAGAGACACTCGACCCAAGTTCTGCTATTCAATGTCAAACCCTCTTCCGACCGAGATGACCCCGACATCGGTCAGATTGAGATTGAGATAATCAGCGAGGGCAACTCCTCTCTGCGAACCACTGTGGCTTTCACCATTCAGAGGACCTTTGGAATACACGCTGAAGTCTCACAAGACTGTGACGGAACTCCACTAGGACATATCCGAGTGAAACTCTGCTCACCCAGCGCCGGAAACGCTGTCGTTGATTTCCGAGTCAGGATAACGAACAGTATGACTGGAGGGGAATCTGCAACTTGGTGGAGGATTCAAAACCCATCTTCATTGCAAGAGAATCTTGACAACGATCCAGCCTACGGTCAATGGCAGTTTACCATCACTGATGATTCGGGCGACTCTGTACCTCGGGTATCACTAGGCCCCGGTGATTTCTCTGAGGTCTTCGTCACTGCAATTCTGACTAGTCAGGTGGTCGCTGGAAATCATACCATTTATCTAAGAATCATCGAGGACATCAATGAAGATGATGCGAGATACTTCGACCTCCCTGTTATCTTTGAAATAGAGGCCGGCGAACCAGAGCTTCAGATTGTTCAGGTCTCGCCTAATTACGAATTATTACCGGGAGAGGCATACTCTTTGCAATTGAAGGTCAAGAACAACGGCAATGGCCCACTCACAGTACTACTCGATGCGGAAGTCGAGCAATCGGGCTGGACCGTAGATATCGATGGCCCTTCCGGCTCCCCTCTGATAGAATTAGGGGCCTTCGAAGAGACCACATTCAATCTAGAGGTAAGCGTTCCCGAATCAGCGAACAACGGCGATCAGATACCGGTCATTGTGACCGCCACGCCGTTCGATACTGAGCAAAGTTGGCCCGACGAATATTCTGCCGAGATTACAGTCACGATGACTGTAGGGATTTCTTCGCTACTCGACATTCTAGTCAATGAGATAACTCATCCTAGGATTTCAACTCTGATTATTGCGCTCGTCGGAATACTGCTTTTGTTCGCTGGAATCCAGAGCCGAATCAACCGACGCAGATGGACTTCTCATCTAGCATATCTAGAGTCATTAGGAGGGGGCGATGAAGAGGATTCTGAAGACTATAGTGAGGATTCAATACCCGCTCCTGTGACCACTGTGGTGGAAGAGGAATCGGACGATTACGACGACGACGAGATAGAACTCGTGTGAAGCCTCTGTGATACCTGTCCGAACGACGCTCCATTCGTCTTAAGACCCTAACTTTCTGCCGTAGGCAGTAAGGGGTGACGAAGTGGTGTCGGTGCTAGATCATTCTACTACTCGTAATCTGCCCCGAAAGCGTAGATCAGCATTGTTGTTCACAGCCCTCTTGATTTTATCTTCTCACGCTGCTTTTCAGTTTGGACAATGGGAAGCACTAGCTAGTACTGATGCCGACGGAGATGGCCTGACATACGGGCTTGAGTTCTACATCAACACCCAACCTCAGGACTGGGATTCTGACAATGATGGCCTTCCTGATGGATGGGAATGGCAATACGGCCTCGACCCGCTTTCATCTACTGGAGACAACGGCTCAACAGGAGATCCAGATGGAGATGCATTCACCAATCTGAACGAGTACCAATATGGAATTCCTACTGGTTGGGATTCTACTTCGACTCCGACTGTCTTGGACAATGGAGTCTGGTGGAACGGCACAGTTCCAGTCAGACTATGGGATGAAGAGAGTGCAATGCAGATTATCCAAGGTACTGGCTCCGACGGCGTAGATGAGGACCCGATGGGGAACATCTGCAATGATGGCATGGACAACGACAAGGATGGATTGGTAGATAGTTTCGACAGTGATGGTGATGGCGACGCTGATTGCAGTAGCGATGATGACGATGGTGACGGACTCATCGACGAGGATCCCGATGGATGGGATACCGATGGCGACGGCATGCCTGACGCATGGGAGGTTGCAAACAATCTCGATCCAACTTCCAACTCCAATATGGATGGAGCCTACGGCGACCCTGATGGCGACGGGTTTGGCAACCTTTGGGAATATGTCAATCCAACTTGGGGTACTAGGAATGGTTCCACCAATCCTCCGACTCAGTACTTCCGACCCGGACCATTCAACATGACAGCAACCGAGTCCCCATGCAATCCAGTTTTGGGCCTTGGTCCAGGTGGTTGTCTGATATTTACAGCCGAAGTGGACAGCATCACTCAAACCGACCCCAACAACAACGACACCGATGGAGACGGACTCAATGACTCATACGAGGCATTCGTACTTCTTACAGACCCAACTTCTGTAGACACCGATGGTGATGGAATCTGGGATGGCGTCGAAGTCAACGGATCATATGGAGATCCTCCTCAAGCGACCGACCCAAGGAACAACAACACCGATGGCGACCAATTTGACGATGGTGAAGAAGACCTCAATGGCAATGGTGTGGTTGATCCGGGAGAGACCGATCCGACTAGGATAGAAGATGCCGGAGATTTCGACAACGATGGTATCGACAACTGGGAGGAGAATATGACATGCACTCTGTGGAATGTTTCGGATACCGATGGAGGCGGAGTGAATGATGGTGACGAACTCTCGCTGGCCCATTCAACCGACCCGTGCGTATCTACCGAGACTATTGAGAAGGACATTGTTAATTGGGATGCAACAAGCTCGGTTCTTACCCTCAATTCGACCACTATGCTCAATCCAAATCCAGTTGACTGGAGGCAAAACGGAGCCCCTATGGCGTACTATGTGTTATCCAATGGAAGCCTGACTGGGTTCAGATTCGAAACGATACTAAGCAATACTTTGAGAAATGTGGATACTGATAGGCCAATTGATGCTATGTCAGTAATTTTCACTAATTTCTCTTGGTGCTGGAATGCCACAGCAGGTGCAATCAATGAACCCCATTGCGATGACGATTATGTCGATACCGATGGTGACGGACTTGCTGATTGGGAGGAGTTGCTAGGAACTTGGGGGTACCTTTCTGTCGCTAATTTATCTGATACCGATGGAGACGGAGTCAATGATTTGGACGAGGTTCTTAACGATACAGATCCGAGTAACCCCTGTCAAAATTTGCTAGATTCAGACGGAGATGGCCTGAATAACTACTTCGAGAATACCACGGGTTGTTCTTTGGCATTTGGCATGGGTGGAAATGGAACTGTGGATACATACTTCACTATGTGGAATGTATTCGATACCGATAATGGTGGAGTCGGTGACGGGCAGGAATACGTCGATGGGACGAACCCTCAGAATAACTCTGCAGACGACTTGAATCCAGTAGATACTGATGGGGACGGCATTCCTGATACAATAGAACAGCAGATTGGTACTGATTGGAGAGACCCAGATACAGATGGTGGAGGAGTTCCCGACGGCCAAGAGTGCACCCAGGAGTATTGGGGAGTGAACTGTCTGGACTCTGATGGTAATCCATGGGATCCCATTGATGACATCGATGACAACATGCTATACTTCGTAGCTGAGAATACCTCCGAGGGTGTCGACCCGACTCAAAGGCACTACTGGCGCTGGCACACATACGACTACTACACCGGAGTCTCTTGGGGCGTGAATACGACTCTAGTAGGCTATACACAGATGTTCTCGGAATGGTCAACTACGCAGGGCGTTGCCGACCCTAGTTTCTGGAGCGAAAACGAATCATTAGGTTGGACCATTAATTTCAACGAGGACGGCATAATGGAGCCGGGTGAGGAATTAATCGCCCCCTACAATGCTGTCAACTTCACTAGTTGGTTAGACACTAATGCTGGACTAAATTTCTCTAACTTCACGCGAGATATTCTGATTGACCAATCTTCTGTCGACACTTTGTTCGTTACAGCTCCACAAGTGTTCTTTGGGGCCGATATTACATCCAATTCGACAGCGTTTTCAGGAAGTAGTTACGCCTATGATTTACCCGGTTTCTTCTCTAGAGATGGCGAGTATGTAGAAGCAGTGACTCAGACCGTAATCAATGAGTCAGGAGCGTTCACTGCTTGGGACAAAGTGCTGGCAATACAAGATTTCTTGATTAATGGCAATTCAACTACTAACTTCACATTAAATCACGATGGCTCTGGAAGGGTCGATGGCCTAGAAGCCGACAGCGACATCGCACATTGGATCCTCAACACCACCAAGGAGGGAAGCTGCGATGAATTCACTACTGTGTTCTCAGTTATGCTCAGAGTCGCTGGAATCCCTACTAGAAAGGTCACGGGCTTCGCAGGAGGGACCTGGACAGGAAAGTCGTTCGAAGTCTATGGAAAGGACTTCACCCGATGGGTAGAGGTACACCTTGAGACAAATCAGAACCAAGGAGGCCTGGATATGGGTTGGATTCCGTTTGAGGCCTGTCCTCCTATGGCTGCTCTCGAAGTAGTTGACGAGGATTGGGGTCCAAATTGGTTTGAGAGAAATATGTCTTCGGGCGATATTTGGCTCAATGGAACTCTACAGTTCGTTGAGAACTCTACTGGGGCCGCAAATATCTCCATTTACATGTACCTCGTCAAGTCGAATGATACAGGAAATGTACCCGGTAGTGCTGCAGTGCCCGTGCATCTTGTCGCAAATGGCACTACTGACGCGAACGGCTCATTCGCATTGAACGGGACTCCTGAGAAGCCCATTGATCCAGGATTTGGTTCCTTGGTCCTCCATCTTTTTGAGAAGGGATATGTGGGCTCACAAGGCATTTCTTTCACTTGGAAACTCAATGTATCGGATGACTCTAATCTGAGTATCAATGAACCACCGCCTTCAGATCAGCCTATGTTAGGCGCTGGAGTCGAAACTCTTCTATCGGGAGACTTATCTCTGGCAAGTACTCCTTTCACCGACCCCTCATCACTGGACAATATGCAGGTGATACTGAACTATACTACAGTCAATGATGGACCAGTCAGCCTGATTGCTGATGTAGGCGCAGGGGGATATTACGAGTTCTCGATTGACATCAACGAATCTGAGCCATTAGGGACAATCAATGCCTCTCTTGAGTTCAATGGCTGGCATGAGGAGGATCTAAACAACGCTTCGACTCCATCTTACCACATCAGACCAACTTCGAAGACATTCATGTTCAACATCACTCCTGCACCCAATCTAACTGTCATTCTAGAGGGAGAAGGACTCAACAATAGTATCCTAGAGATAGACTCGTTTATTCATTTGAATGGAACAGTTTTGAGTAGAGGTCCATCTCCAGAAGCACTCAACGGAACACTCTACCTCAAGATGCGTAGGGCCAACACAAATGGGCCATTCGTGACTCTGACATCATGGGAATTGGATGATAGCAACTGGACATCGACTCCCGGAGAATTCTCTCTAAACTGGTTGTTCTCAGCATCTCGTGTTCCCTTGCCTGCGGGAGAAGTTCAGGTCAAACTGGAGTTCGATTCTGACGGCTTGAATGCCAACGATCAGACGACTTTCACAGATGAGTTCGGAATCAAGAGTTTCGTGGAGTTCAGCTATCAGCTCCAGGCCATTCCTAGAGGAAACCAAGCAGTAGTGGAAGTAGTTTTAACCGACCATACAAATACCTCTGTTGCTGAATTCCTAGGGAGTTATACCCTGTTCCTAAATGAAACCGAGGAATGGAACGTCACAGATCCAGACTTACCTCGCTTGGATGTTGCATTCACTCCTCCTTGGGAGACCTTTGCCGGAGACTACTCTTGGGTTCTGAACTACAGCGGCTCGACATGGCTTCAACCAGCCTCAGTAACAGATGTCATTAGAATTCAAGGAAGGGCCAATGCGACTGTTCAATTGGGGCTTGATTGGACTCCAAGAGGGTCAACGAATTGGATTTCTGGGACTGCCAACGACATATTCCACGACACCCCAATCACCGGAAATAACTCATCTGTAGTCGTGCAACTGTTAGTCCCATCCGATTTGCCCTCTGCACCCGATGGCTTACCTGCTCCCCCTGTAGTTCACCGTCTTGCTTCAGGTTGGATAAACGAGACTACAGGTGGATACAACATGACATTCCTGATGCCCTCCGGAGTAGGTTCTGGTGTCTACGACCTCAGAGTACTACTCGATTTCACTCAGAATTCTCCAGCAGGAGGGGAGTACTTCAAGGTCCAAGACGATGCCGTATACAACGCAGGAATTCAAACCGAATTCGTTGTCGAGACCTCTCCTGAATCAATCATTGTCATCGCTGGATCTGAAATGGTCATCAATGCTACAATCACCGATATTGAGGACAATTCACAACTACAAGGAGTACTTGCTGACATCTATTTCGATTGGGGAGGTCCTAATCAGCAGTTGATGGAAAATCAGACTACTGGTACCGATGGCATAGTAACCTTCTCTCCGACTATCCCGGCGGACACTGCTCCCGGTTACTACTCAGTACGTGTGCATGCGCCCGATGATGTATCCGACCCATTGATTTTAGATGAGGCCGGAAGGTGGCTCGGAAACCAGAGTTTTGTCAATCTGACAGTGCAAGTAGCCAGTTTCGTAGAGATTGACAGTATTCCACTTGAAGTTACAGCAGGGCAGGCATTTTCGATTAGCGGTAGAGTGTTGGATGCAGTTGACAGTAATCGCTCAGTAAATGGCCCCATGTCTCTGGAAGTGTTCTTCCTAGCCGACTCTAGCGAGACTCTTGTCAATAGTGCCACGACTACTAGCAATGGATCGTTCACAATCTCAGTTCCAACAGATCCGCTTGGAGACGGAGTAACCAGTGGAGACAAGACGGTTATTGTAAGCGTAATCAATGGCAGCACACCGTTTTATCTGACAGGTACAGGAAACGCAACAATCCTAGTCAGAGGAATCACGCAATTTATCGACAAGTCGCCTATTATCAACACAGTAGTTGATAGAGGCTCCTCAATCAATTTCGGAGCGAGACTTGTCGAGTCTAGTGATAATGATAGGCAATTAGGAGACCTGACAGTAGCTGCTAAGTTCCACGATACTTGGCTTCCAGAAATCCAGACAAATGGAGCCGGCATCGCCAATTTCTCATTCGAAGTACCACATACTCATCCTCTCGGCTTAGTTGCTGTCACACTATTCTTCAACGGTTCTTCGACACTGCATTCGATTACCTCGATGATTACCACCATCACAGTTAGGTCGCCAACGAACTTGACCATTGATCCAATAATTGCCAATCCTGCAGCAGGCGAATTATTCACGATTTCCGGGACACTCACCTCTAGTAATGGTAGTGGAATAACCGATCGTAACGGCAACACACTAGCTCCTTCACTTACTTTCTCAATTGATGGACAGAGCAATACATTCACAGTGACGGGAGGAAATGTTGAGCCGAACGGATCTTGGTCTGCAGAGATCAGATTGGATTTGACCTTCCCTAGAGGAACTCACGACCTAATGGCAACCTTCACTCCAAATGTCAATTACTATGGTTCGAGTTCAGGCAATGCAACTTTCGATAGCAGAGGATATTCGTTGTTAACCATACTGAATCCGATTGACTTGGATCCAGATAGCAGAACAATCAGAGGCGATGTGATTAGCATCAATGTATCTCTGATTGACAATTCCGGTCAACCAGTTATCGCAGAGTCTGTCGATATCACTGTTGATGGCAATTTAGAGTGGAGGGGATTCACAGACATAAATGGCACAATGAATGCAATAATCACCGTAGACGCATTCAGAACTCCTGGCCCGATGACTATCTCAGCCGAGTTCGCAGGAATCAACGGAACCACCGGACTCCTTGGAGATGAGACATGGACCCGTGTCATTATACTCGCCCCCACTGAATTGCGAATTGACTCGATAACCGGGTCTGGAATTGCTGGAGAAAGCGTCACCTTCAGTGGCACTCTGTTGGATGAGCATGGGCAGAATCTGCTTCATGGAGGAAATGCCCAGGGAGGAATCATCCATCTTGAGATAGATGGGGTAAGCGTCGGCCCAGTATACTCTACCCAGTCGAATGCAACCACAGGTCATTGGAGCATCACTTACGATTTACCTCTAGACTCCGACTACGGTTCTCATAGCATGACTGTCAGATTCCTTGGTGGATTCACCTGGGTCGATCCTATGGGGCAGGGAGACTCGCTGAATCCTGAGTACTACCTCCCGTCTTCTTACACAGGCGAATTCAATGTGACACAGACATCTCAGGTCGTGTTGACTACGCCACCAGGTGAAGTCGATAGGAACGAGTTGTTGTTAATCGAAGGAATGTTGACTGATGGTTCTGGGAGGGTACTGCCAAACAGGCAACTCGAGGTATCGATGAACGGTCAATTCCTTACTGGATTGTCTGTGGATGAAAACGGCACCTTCAGCCTCTATATTCCGGTGCCACCAGATATGGAACTAGGTCCTCGCATTGTGCTGATTTCATATCAGGGCGAGGAATTTATCATCGGCTCAAACTCCTCAACGATATTCACTGTCTATGGGCCAGTTTCGATAGCCATAGACGAACCGCCTGCTGTAGCAGTAGGTGACCCAATCATGCTCGGTGGAACTGTCAAGGACAATCTCCCTGATGGATGGCTTGCCAACCACTCTCTGCAGATTTTCGTAGATGGAATCCTAGTTGGAATCACTAGTTCTGATGAGAATGGCCAGTGGTCATACCTTTGGACCGTAACAGATAACTTCGAGGTTGGGAATCATACTCTTACTGTCAGAGCTCCTGAACAGGGCTACCATAGACTAGGGACAACTGACACTACATTGGTCATCGCATACCATACAGGAATGACTCTGCAAGTAGATAATTCGATAGTCACTAGAGGTGGGACTTGGAATTTCACAGGAAGGCTGTTTGATGACGACTCAATAGGCCGGCCCGGATTAGAAGGAAGAGAAATCACAATTATTCTGGATGGAGAAGTTGTAGAAACAATCTCCACTTCAATTGACGGGACATTCAGTTACTCTCATGATTTGGGCTACTCGATCCCTAGGGGTCCACATATCGTTGAATTCTCCTTCGCAGGTGAGACGTTCTATCTGCCGGCCCAGTACAATCTAACTGTTTACTCAAGAGCCGACATAGAAGTTGAGGTATTCCCCAACAACCTGTACATCATCAGAGGAGATCCAACAGCTCCGATCAAACTACAGGGAAGAATCCTAGAAATCGGAGGAGACTCTAATGTGATGAGCAACATGTCGATCTCTCTGAAGTGGGATGACAGCCTTTTGCCGCTTTCAGGAGATCCTTGGCCAGAGGATGGTACCGAGCATTTCGGACTAATCACAAACGCCATCCAAGTAATGCCTCCAGGCCCACTTACACTTGTCATCACCGTCGAGCCCGATGGCTCTAGATATCTGAACGGCGCGACTCTGGAGGTCGAAGTTGATATTCTGATTTCTGTCGTCTACAGATTTAATCCAGACTCGTTGTATATCTCAGAAGGTCAGAGAATTATCAATGGCGCAGTAAATGTAACTGCATTCGATACAGGACAACCCGTTGAGAACTTCCCGATTTCTGCATATCTTGTGAACAGCACATGCGACCAGAGGCACACTTCTACTCACTTCTCAATAGTTGGACTGACCAATCAGGACGGCCTATTCTCCTATGAGTTCGAATCCTTCACAGGACTACCCTCCTTCCATAACCAGACCTTCTGGGGCGGGCTAAGGGTGTGCTTCTCTACAGACTCAGAATTTGTTGATCCGATAAACAAGACATGGCTGGCTAATTTCCACGGAGGCCTTGATGTCACTTATGAGAAACAGTCAACTCAGGCTTTCGGCTTTACCACAATGATTGGACTTGTACTGATTGCAATCCTTCTAGCCGCTGGAGCGGCTATACTAGTCCGCAGACGAAGGAAGGCCACAATAGACCAATTGGCAGGAGTGTTCAGCTATACTGCTGAATTGCTCGCAGCAGGAGATGAAGTCAGAGAAGCGATCTTTAACTGCTATGAGAGCCTATGTCAGATACTAATGAGTAGAGGATTCCTACGCAGGGACTTCGAGACTGTTAGAGAGTTCGAGATAGCGATTCGAAACGCTCTGCCAATCAGTGACCAGGCGCTAGTGGCGCTAGATCGAATCTTCGAGGAGGCCAGATACTCGAGCCACGTACTGGGCGAACCTCATCGCCAGAATGCTCAGATGGCACTCTCGACTGTCCTACAAGAGATAGACGAGTTGCAGGAGTTCCCAGAAAGAGACTCTTACATCGCCGATGAAGACTAGTTGAGCTTGAGTAACAACTTGCCATTAGACCATCTGGCACCTACTATCGAATCGCCCTCGCCAAGCGAGAAGTGCCTGATAATGCCGCCAAACCTCTCGGGGGCGATTAATCTGACCAACGCACCTCCTTCCTGATCCACCGACTCAACTATCAGATCTTCGGGCAGTGTCGTAGGCAGAGGTATGGAAATCTCCCGTCCATCCATTTTTCCTCCAAGTTCAGACAGTATCTCTCCGACTGGCCGAAAATCTCTCGACATCGTCTTCGAAGACTCTACCGAGTTGGAGATATCAGAAATGACTGATTGATGCTCCTGTATCACTTCATCCAGATGAGGGGCCGAGCCCATGAATTCACTATGGGTCTGCTCAGCAGTAACATCTAGGCCGGACTTACCAATATCTAGGCGAGCATCTGCTTCGGCACTGGAGCCGGGCAACACAACCTGTATCCTCGACCACTGCATTATCACTCCGAAGCAAGAGACTCGGATGAACCCATTGCTCACTCAATGTGCTTAGCTGGGTCGGGATTGTTCATGAAGAATCTCTCTGCATGGCGATCAGTACGGCCCGAATCGACACTCTCAACCATATGCATCCCTTCAGGCAGGCAGAACTTGTATCCTCGCTGCAACAGCCTCTTCTCGAGAAGGACCACCAATGCCCGGTCTGCGGCTTTTCTGATGGGCCTACCCATGGCCTGAAGCAGCCGATTAATCGCAGGCTGAGATCCTGCATATCTCCAAGCCGTCTGTTTCCCATAACGCTCCTCAAAGTAACTCCTCAAAGCATCCTGTCTGGAGCTAGGGGGCGGCAAAGGCAGTCCTATGCAGATTACAGCATCGAGGATGTTTCCAGGATAATCTACACCTTCGGCAAGTTTTCCACCTAGGACTCCGGCCAGTATGGCTGGAGTTTCTTCCCGCCTCAATCGATGAAGGTTGTCCACCATCCTGTCCATCTTTTCCTTTGAGTCACCAGGCCTCTCTTGCAACATCCGACGACTCTTAACTATCCAATCCTCATCCTCTATCAGTATCTGCTCCAACAAAGCATAACTCGGAGCGAAAACAGCCACATGGCCAGGTGTCCGCTTGAGGACTGAATGGATATGCGCTCTCAATCTGGCAGTGTTTTCTTCCCCTCTATCCTGGTACCTGCTTGTGACATCTTTGGCAATCAGTACAGGTCGTCTTTCGGACAGGAAGTGTGAGGTATACTCCTTGATGATGGAGACTCTATCATAGGGAATTTTGAGAAGGTCCCCGTACATCTTAGGTGGGGACAGAGTACCAGACATCATAATCGCGCCGCTGCATATGTTGAGAAGATCCCCTGAGACCACGCCAGGATCCAGAAGATGGGTCGTAAGACGATTCTCCTCTCCGGCAATCTTGTCATGTACGAGTGCGAACGCCGGACTGTCGTGATTCTGCATGCAAGTCTGAAGCAAGATAGCTAATCTCATGCAGGCAGTCTCTTCTTCCATATCCTCATCGGTTTCATCGACTTCGACCCTAATCGTCTGCAACATCCTGACCAGAGCATCGGTCTCGATAGCCCTCTCCACATCCTCGGCGAGTATTCCTGAAACTCGCTCGACGAAATCCGTCATTGAGACTCTTTGGTCCTCACCCACACTGCCGACAAGACCATCCTCGATCTCTGCAAACCATCGTGGTAGTCCTTCTCTCAATCTCCTCATCGCGGCTTTAGCCCTCCTAAGACGGTCTAATTGAGAATTATTGGCATCTGATTCCTCTCCTTCGAGCCCGGCACCTTTTGATTGAACAGTTTCAGTATGTTCTTCAATCTCGAATATTGCATCTCGAATGACTTTCATCGTGATTCTTCGCTCGAATCCTCTTCTAATCCGATCCGGCAGGTTGTGCGCCTCATCCACGACCAGAATCATGTCCTCTAGGTCGAGTCCCATGGCAGATAGAGATGAATCACGCACTGCCTCAACGAATACGTGATTGTAGTCACAGACCACGATGTCTGCGAATGAAGCAGATTCTCTAGCTGCCTTCCAAGGGCAGATTCCGTTCGGTAACTCATTGTCACGTCCTTCACACATTGAGACCAACTCATCCACATGTAACGGGTCTTGGAGGATTCGAGGCCGGATTACTTCTGAGTCAGCGAGCCAAGGTCTGCAAGTTCTAGAACCCCGCTTATCGGCACAGAGCCTTGAGAACAGAGCCCTGTGCTCGTGCTTGATTTCGTTGATGCACATGCCTTGTTGCCCAATTAGATCGACCAATCTGACCTTACTGTCCTCATCCAGATTCTTGTTTATTCTACGGACCGTATCTACGACTATCCTGTGTTGGGACTGTCTGCCTGTAAGGAACATCACAACCTTGGGTTCGGGAGATTTTCTCGATGCATCTAACGCGGCCGCTAGAGCTGCGGCAGTCTTGCCTATTCCAGTGGGTGCGGAAGCGAGCAGGAAGCCGCCTGCACCTAGGGCTGCGATTCCATCTACAATCATCTCTCCTTGAGACTCTCTGAGCTCATCGTGAGCGAGGAAAATTCCGAACTCTTCGGATTGATCGGCCCTCATGGAACCCGACCTGACGATAGAACGACCAAGAAGATTGGCCATCACTTCGTGATTATGGCCTCAGAATCGCGACTATCCAGAATAACCCTGAGAGGGTTCTCCAGACTAATGTGCCTCAATGGTCCCGACTCTGTCGAAGCCTCATGTGAATCCAACCAATCCCAATCGAGGAAGTCATCCGGACCAATCGTCAGGTAACCAATGTTGAACGTGATGATGTTCTGGAAGAAGTGAGTTCCCTGAGAAGGCTCGACATGAATGTCAGCCATAGGTACCTCGACAATGGCCCTAGAGCCCACAATCTGCTCCCACTGGACAGGGATGCCCAATGAAGGATCGGATGAACCCCATCTGCCCGGCCCAATTAGGATGTAAGGCCGGTCCTCCTGTCTCAGTGAAGCATCAATAGCCTCAATCTCAGAAGTCAAGTCGGCCGTATGCATCCGGTCTAGCCTTTCAGGGTGAACATAGACGACGTCTCTGACTCCCTCGATGACGCCATTACCCAAGGACTGACTGCAGATACAGACTGCCTTTTCTTTATCGACTTCTTCCAAATCAACGTCGATGTCTACTGATTCATCCATCATCGGTCGAACTTGCAGGATAGCAAAGCGTTTCGAACCCGAGGAATCGATAGATACGGCGAACTCGATTTCAACTGGGGAGCCGATGTAGTTCTCACAAGAGGTCAGAACATGATGCAGAATCTCCGATAGTGGGAACCTACCATGTTTCAGGATGGGTGCGAAGGTGACAATTCTAGGGCCACCATCTACTTTGACAGAATCAACAATTCTGTCATCAGATGTGACGTATGTCGATCCAACAAGAGACAAGCAACCATCTTGTTCTGCCTCTTCCAATCCAAGATTGAGCAAGTTTTCCTCTTCTGAAGGGTGGACAGAGCCATTTTCTTGTTTCATTGGAATAGCGAAGAAACTCCTTTGAGATGTATCCAAAGTAGATTGGATGTTGTGGAACTGGTGAATTCTACGAGGCTGCCCCGGACTGTATCTGAGGCACTTACCACCGGTTGCGACCTGTCTGCCAAGTCCGATGCAGATTGCTGCAATCCCATCCTCAGGAAGTAATGGCTCAACTGGATAGTGGTTGTGACTCCTGGCTGCTCCTGAGATTATTGGATAGAATCTGCCATTCACCTCGTCCCCAATCAACTCCTGGATTACCACAGCCATTCTCTCGTCTTCTATTGTGCTCGGAGTGGCACTAACATATGCCTTGGCTGCCCTATGGTAGGTCGAGGCGTAAACCAATTTCACAGCCTCGAGTAGACGACTTAGTCTAATTCCGTATTCTGGATGGTCATTTGCAAGCATGTACGTCGCATACACTCCCGCGAATGGCTGATGACTAGAGTCTTCGAGTAGACTAGAAGAGCGAACAGCCAGTGGCCAGTCGATCCCCTCGATCATCTCTGAGAACTCACCAACAATCTCCTCTCGAAAATCTGCTTGCAGGAAGGCGGTATTGACTGCATTGTCATCATGATCCTCGTACGCGAATCTAGCAAGATCATTATCCTCAATGAATTCCTCAAATACACCTGTCGCTACAACAATTGATCGGGGAATAACAAAATCAACTTCGGGATATGAATTACTCAAGCCTAGGTCTGGCATCCTAGTGAAGAAGAACGCCAGACCTCTTCCCTTCCCTCCTAGACTTCCTCTACCTATTCTTTGGAAACCAACTCCGCCCGTACTTGAGTCGAAGTCTCTGATTGTACGCATCTTAACCTGTTCAATATGGCCCCGTAGGGATTCCGCAAGATACTCTCTTACTCCCTCCGCATCCCCGAAATCGTCAACTGTCATAGGCCTCATTCTAGCAGCAAGTGTGAATTCAGTTCGAGTCCTCAGCCAGTGCGAGAACTGGTTTCTACGCGCATGATACTCTATACTCTCAATAGGTGCGGTTTCGATTCCTTCTGCCAATTCCTTGAGATTAGAAGCTTTACCGATTTGTTCTCCATCAGGCTTTCGGAAGAAGAAATCACCGAAGTTCATCTCCTCTACCATGAAGTCCTCTATTCCCTGGTACAGTTGACTATCTTCTTTGTGTAGGAATCTAACTCCAAGCCCCTCAGCCTCCTCTTTCAGCTCGATATTCTTAGATTGGAACAGAATCGGCAAATATCGGTGACCCTGCTGAGCATACCTCACCAACTCTAGGCCCGCAGTATCTCGATTCCCTCCTTCATTCGGGAATCTTCCATCTGTGAAAACACCGATGAGATTTTTCTGATATCTGTTAATAATCGATTTTGCAGAGTCCATGTCTGAGGCCAGTAGAATCTTGGCCCGAGCGCGAAGCCTCAGGAGTTTCTCGTGCAGGTTACTTCCCTCGCCCATCAGCCTAGTCGTCTGGTTCACCAATTGCGTGTACAATAGCGGCAGATAAGCCGAGTAGAACCTACGACTATCTTCGACTAGCAGAATTACTTGGACATCGCCGTCTCTGACGTCGTTCTCAACGTTCCGTTCGTCCTCGATGAGTTTGCAGATTGATAGTAGAATCCTACTGTCTCCAGTCCAAACGAAAATTCTGTCAATCCCCTCTCCAGCACTCAGGCCAGCCAATTCTCTTGTATTGTGGCTGAGCATCATCACAGGGAGCCCCGGCCTAATTCGCTTGGCCTCGATTCCAAATGCATTGACATCCATGTCGCCAACCTTGGTCATCGTAATGATGACATCAAACTCCCGGGCCTGCAACAACCTCAACGCGTCTCGGGCCTCAGGACTGTGGATTATTCTAGGTGACTGAGATAGATTGAGTTCGGAGTACTCCTGACGCATTATCTCAGCTAAGTATCCCGATTCTTCGAGAAGGTAGTGATCGAAATGACTCGCTACTAGGAGGACATCACGAACTCTGAAAGGAGTCAGTCTTTCGAACCGGCTCCAGTCGGACATGCCCTTGACCATGATGCCGGATGAACATCCAATGCATCAAGGTTCAGACTGCTCAATTAGGTGCCCCGCACGAATGTGCGGGACGGTGTGTGTGATTCTCAAAGCAGATTATCTCTACCAGTCCTATTCTGAATTCTAGGGGCTTCGTGAGCATCATATCCTGCAGCATTGGAGAGTTTCGCTCTCCTGACTAATCCCCTAAGGCCAAGAGAAGTTTGGGCGAGGGGGCGTCTTTGACGCCCCCCCGCATTCTCGTGCATCCCATCATCGCTCAATCTCTCACCTCATAGAGCGTTCGAATCTTCATCGAAGCGCGCACGTAGCTCATCCATGCGCATCTCGAGAACCCTGTCAACAGTGGCTCCCTCTAGTGTTGCCTTCGCAATATGTGTACGAGCGGCCTGACGTAGTACAGAGGACGGAGTCTCTCCGTGCAGTTTGCAGAAATCTCTCATCCTAGCAGTCAGATCGGGCCCAAGGTTGACCTCGACCCTATCGCCCATCGAAGGCAGAGGAGATGCTAGGTACTTGCGAACAGCCTCTCGAATAACATCGGACCGGTTTCTCATCCCATCGAGACCGACTCTCTGGTCAATTTCCAGCAGGTAATCTTCGGGTATTCTCAATGAAACCATCGGACTGACACCGGCCACCTCGCATTCCTCCTGAGTCTGGCAGACCGGGTAGGGCCTATTAATTGTATTGCATTTGAAAGACAATTGAAATGCAAGATATCGTGGTTACAGAAATTGAATTCTCAGAATCGCAGAGATTTCCGATAGTGCGATTCAAGGCAGGGTGTCCTTTCGCAACCCCGCAGGGTCTGCAATGAAGGTAATCAACGACGCCATACACGGGCAGTTCAGAATCGAGGGAGTTAGGGCAGACTTGCTGAATACTCCTGAGATGAATAAGCTCAGTCATATCAAGCAATTGGGCCTCGCTCACCTCGTCTTCCCAGGAGCTCACCACACTCGCTTCGAACACTCATTGGGTGTCTCACATATTGCAGGGATGATGGCAGAGTCACTAGGTTTCGATGAACATGAGACAAATACTGTACAGGCTGCAGCCATGCTGCATGACGTAGGCCACGGCCCTTACTCGCACACTCTGGAGCACATTCTACACGAACGTGGAGGTATGGATCACATGTCTATCACTGAAGGTATTATTGTCGGAGACTATGATGTACTGCGTGAGGGAGAGGAGAATTCCGTTCTTGATAGGAGATCAGTACCTGAGATTCTGGAATCTCACGGACTCGATCCAAAGGAGGTCGCCGGATTAATCAGAGGACCGGGTGCAGGAGGTACTGAGCGTTCATTGAGTGCATGGACTGCTGGCAAGGAGGACTTCGTAGACCAGGACCTCACTATGGCACATCTCGTACATGGCCCTGTGGACTGCGACCAACTCGACTATTTGCTCAGAGACTCTCACTTTACAGGAGTCAAGCATGGCATAGTCGACCACCGTAGACTGATTATGTGTCTCGAGAGGCACAGCGGAGACATCGCGGTCGAAGAAGGAGGACTACCTGCACTCGAGGGCATGATGATGGCCCGTGCTCTGATGTACAGTGCAGTATACTTCCATCGTGTCACTAGAGTTACCGAAGTCATGCTTTCCAGAGCCGTTGAGAGAAGTTCGGACAGTCTACCTGATTCTATTGACCTACAGCGCAGAGTCGACGCTGAGGTTTGGGAAGCTTTGGCGGGAGCAGGCGATTATGCTCAGGACATGATTAGACGTCTCAAATACAGACAACTCCTCAAGGTATGCGCAAGTAGACGCAGAGAGGACTTGAGCGAAGAGCAGGCTGCGAACCTTCTGAGAATAGTAGAGAGCCCCGAAAGCAGACGGCAATTCGAGGACGACCTAGCGCATCGAGCAGGACTCCCTCCAGGTTACGTCGCAGTGGATGTCCCGAACATCAAACTGCTACTCGCAGAACCTAGGATGTCACAGGTCGAGGTCAGGATTCTTGGGGATGACGGCAAGACTCGCTGGTTCCGCGAACATACTCCCATTGCCGACGCTTTACGGAACCGCCAAGTTAGTCAAGCAGCGGTTTACGTAATCACTCTGCCCAGCCATCGTCAAATAGTGGCGCAGTTAGCCGAAAGACACCTTTTTTCCTGAGATTATCAGACCTGCATAGTGCCCTCTTTCTGGACAACTATTGAGGATACCATTCAAAAGCACCCCCTCGGTCGCGCAAGCGCCCGGTCCCTCTGAACAGGAATCGTAGAATCCCCTTGGTGAGCCAATGGACAGCACAATGAAAGAAAT
>CAYYAH010000003.1:16220-25137 GCA_964470075.1 uncultured Candidatus Poseidoniales archaeon | reverse complement strand
ATCGCTTGCATCATCTTGCGCAGTTCTTGGGGGGAATATGTCTTACTCTCGCTGTAAACTAGCTCTACGAGTCTAGGGTCTCCAATCATCGCTTGGACCTCTGATGGTTGTTTAGATGCCATCTCATCTCTAGTTAAATCGTGATGGACCCTGATTTTGGTAATCAGCGCCTGTTTGACACGTAATCGATAGGTACTGGGGTCAAGTTTGTTCGGCCGCTGGTTGAACTTTGTTAAATCGAAAACGTGTCTCCAATTCTCCTTCTGTGGGACCACCATCATAGCGACCAGCAGAAGTAAACCGACATTGAGTACAACCAGCCACTTCAGGAAGTTGTTTGAGGTCAGTAGGACCACGGTCCCCATGCTCTCAACGAATGGGGCTGAAACGACTCCAGTGATGTGTCGACTCTCATCGAAGACCACTTGGAAGTTGGAATTGTCAAGCCTGATTTCACCAGAAAGCTGGATATTGTCATGCTCCATCATAGAGTGAATAAGCAGATTGTAGTAGACCTCATTCCCGAGCCACATGTTATTGTCGTGCACATCTTGCATCCAGCAACTTCCGACGACACCCTCGCAACTCTCACTGAGGCGGCGCTCACCACCAGAGGCCTCTCCTAGAGTCCAGAGTCTGTTGGAGAATGCCTCCTCGTCGGCGACAAACACGATGCTACCCGTAACTCCCAACTCTCCTACATCTCCACCGATACTAGACTGCCCTTCTCTGACTTGGTCGTATGCAGTGATGTTGTTGTAGTCGAAGCGAATAATCAGGGACAAGTCACCCGGTGCAGGATTCTTTGGATTGCTCGCATCACCGTCTCCTTCTAGGTCGATGAAAGCAGAAGAAGAGGCTGTAGCAAGTACGCTTACGTCTCTCTCATGAGGGTGAGTAGTGTCTCTCGCAGAGGGCTCGAACTTCATGCCCGTAGGGGATCGGAACATAATCGGCATCCTGCAAGAAGTAGGATTCTTGTTGATTATCTGGAATTCACTACATCCTCTATTTGCGGCTCCTGCCTGCATCTCGTTCACATCTTCGGAAACTGCAGCGGCACTCCATACATTCAACCACGAAGGATAGAGAGGCTCACCCTCCGGCTCATACTCTAGGTAATGCTGATTCTCGTCTTGAAGTGGGAATCCGAAGTAGGTGACTCCGAATTTGGCAGCCAACCTGTTGGCGTTGGTACCGTCTGCGGCTACAATCACCTTGCCGCCCTTCTGTGTAACGAAGTCGTAGATTGCATCCGCTTCAGTTTCATCTATCGGCTTCTCAGGAGCAATAATCAGTAGCATGGTCCTGTGAGGGTCCTTCCAATCGTTGACCAACATAGGGGTCGACATGGTGTTGGCGATGAAGTAACCCTCGCCATCAGAACCAAGAGATTCTCTCATGTCTGAGACTTGGTAGAGCTCCTCTTCCTCATATGCAGAGTAGGCTGTAGACTTACCAATAACGAACAGCATTGGAAGGAGAAGAAGCATCACGATTGTGATGGCAATCGCACCGATGATGTAGGTGCTGAACTGGAAACCTCCTTCGTCTTCTTCTGCCATTGTGAACTCTCCTTTCTCAGATATTGGATGCTAGGCAGCACCTACGGTGCTTGCGGGAGTATAATTCCACAGTTATAGGTTGCTGAGACAAGTTTACGCTTCAGGGCGAATTTGAGTGCCCCTAGTGCTATTTTTACACCCTCTCAGGCACTCCATTAACGACCGAAATTAACAGTCATTCGAGCCGCTTTCGAGCGTACGTAGCAGCAACTGCCAGAGTTGTTACAATATGGACAATTCCTAACGTTGGGAGGCTGGTGCTTACTACTTCGGTTACTCCGTCGGAACCCTCGTTTTCATTGCCTCCTGAATCGCCCCCCTCGTCCTGTAGAGGGGGCTCTATTGTGAGAGTCGTCTCATCGCTCACAACCGATGCCTCTCCAGAGTTCATTGCACCGTTAGATGAGATTGAAACTTCGACCTTGCAGTTCCTGCGAGGATGACTCTCAGATGCGGTTGCGACTAGATCCGACTCAACCCTTTGTCCAGAGGCAATGTTCTGAGTCATTAGTGAGTCCAAGCCGTTGTCAGTAGTGAGCAACGGGCAATTGTCGGTGACTTCGATATCGCCTACCTTGTCCTGTACATTTCCTCGGTTGACTACACTGACCCTGAGTATGGCATCGGAACCTGCATTCATAGGCCCAACAGGATCGGATATATCCACCTCCAAAGAGTAGATTGTAGGAATACGCAACTCTCCCGAAGCCTCTCTGCTCTCTCCAGGAAGGGCAACAGGTAGTCCGGCTCTTGAGATCAGATTGGCCCTGATTGTAAACTCCTCTTTAGAGTCCGCAGCAAAATTCCACACATCAATACCCGAGATTGCTAAAGTGAATGACTTGTTCTCTCCGGCTCCAATATTCTCCGACTCTGGTCCATCACCTTCGCCTTCGAATGGTATGTCGTATTCAAATTCAACAACTAAGTCGAACAACTCTTCGTTGTTGACAAAGAATACCACGGAAGTTGTACCATCCTGCCTGACATCGAATGGAACATCCTCGTTATCTTGAGGGTATTCTATGCCCAACTCCCACGAACCTAGTTGCGCATTTACTGTAGTCGAGGAGCAGATGATTAGCAAAGCGATACCAAGGACGAGATTCCTATTCATGCTAGACTTCCCTTAGTCCGCTTCCGGCGCGCTTTGTTAAGACCTTGACCATCTTGCGTCTGTAGGATGGAGGATACCAAGTATTCAACACAGGCCTTACTGCTTTACGAATCGACTCAGCTAAATCATCGATGCTAACTTTGCCTTTCCAATCCTTGAGAATAGCTGCAGCTTCGTTATCGTGAAAGCCCGGTATCGATTCCAATCCCGTGGTGGCAACCCTGAGATCAACTGGGGAATCTCCCTCTCCAGGCTTCCAAGTTACCGCTACTCCTGCTTCGGGGAAGTCCCAAGAGTCTCTCTGACGCAGTTTCTGATAGTCGCCTATCCATTCACTCGAGTCATCAGGCAGAGTAAGATGAGTCACCAACTCTCCTGCCTGTAGTGCGTTCCTCACTATCCCATCTAACTCGAAGAATTCGTTTAGTGGCATGGATCTAACACCGGAAGGTCCTGCGAGATGGATATGTGCTCCCAGACACATCAGTACTGGGGCTAAGTCTGCTTGGTACGTGGCGACGCACTGAGTGTTCTGATTCGGAATGACGCGACAGTCGGCACCAGTTCCACAGTCGCACTTGTAGCACCAGTCAATCGACTCACGCCACTCCTCCGTTTGATTGAACCAGAAGCAACGAGTATCCAAGCAGATATTTCCTCCTACAGTTCCCGAACGCCTAATCATCACGCTAGCCACCATATTAGCCACCTTGGACAGCAGAGGGTGGACACTATCCGACTCTTCCAATTCATGCAGCCTAACCATGGCCCCGATGTGAGATTCTGACAACTCGGACAACTCGGAAATCTTCGCCAAGGAAATCACATGTGGTTTAACATTGAGATGCCATTTGTAGTTCGGCAGCAAATCAGTCCCACCGGCAACCCAATCGAATTCTTCTCCTGTCTCGCCCAATTCACCCGATAGTGCGATCGCTTCCTCCAAGGTCTCTGGCGTATGGAGATTGAACGGTGGCATACGCATCAGGACCCACCCCCGTGCCTTCTCTCAGCATGCTTCCAAGCGCTTCCAGCCAAGCGTGAAGAGTCAACGTACTCCTCACTTGGAGTCACACTGACAATCCATCTATCATCCTGCTCGTCAGCAGGAATAAGTGGGTCGAATCCGAACAGAGCGCCATTATGGTAGGGCGATTCATCCTCCATTGATGCACGGGCAGAATCTCGGGTAGCATGTTCGGCGGCCCGTGCCTCAAGCACCACTTGCAATTTCGAATAATCAAGCCTAGGAGACTGGAGTTCACTAGGCCCAACTCCTTCTTCCTTGCACTTCGCCTCAATTAGACGATACATTCTGTCGGGAGTGATTGGCAACTCACTTGTCCTGATTCCAACCGCATCGTAGACCGCGTTACAGACTGCAGGAAGTATTGGCAAGAGAGGCCCTTCTCCGGCTTCCTTGGCACCAAACGGACCCTCGGAATCGTTTGACTCAACAATTATGGGTACGACCTCAGGCATCTCATGAACGCTCGGAATCTTGTAGTCGAGCAAATCTGGATTCATCAGATGACCATTGCGTCCGTACTTCATTTCCTCACTGAGGACCTGCCCAAGTCCCATGTGACAAGAACCAATCATCTGGCCTTTGACAGATAGAGGATTCAGAGCCTTCCCACAGTCATGAGCGGCCCAAATCTTGAGCACCTTTGTCTGTCCAGTCTCCGCGTCTACCTTGACCTCAGCCACATATGCCGAGAACGAGTACGCCGGTGCAATTCCTGCGCCCGCTCCCTTGTGCACTCTGCCCATAGGCGGAGTACGATAAGCCCCAGATGAGACCAAGGCGCCCTTCTCCTCCTGTGCCTTGTGCAAGGTCTCCAGGTAAGAGGTACCAATAGTGGGATCGCTCTTGTCATAGATTCGCCTATCTCCAATGACCAGTTTGTCAGCCGAGACCCCGGTTATCGAGGATGCCGCATCAAGCAATTTCTCCCTGATTTCCATTGCCGCAGATATTGCCGCATTGGCATTCATGAAAGTGACACGTGAGGAGTAAGAGCCCAAGTCTACGGGCGATGTGTCGGTCTCGCGACTACGAACTCGAATCATATCCAATGGCAGACCAAGAACCTCGGCCACAGACTGAGCGACTACGGTATCGGAACCCTGTCCAATATCTGCTGCACCGGTGTGAACGGTTACTCCTCCGTCCATGTCTATCTTGAGATGGACTGTGGCATGAGGGAACTTGTTCGGCTCCCAGTGAATCGGTAGACCACTGCCCGAGATAAAGAAGCCGCAGCCGATTCCTATGCCATGACCATCAGGTAACTTGCGGAATTTTTCATCCCAACCTGAAGCCTCCTTGACTTTCTCTAGACAATCTCTCATCCCAATGCTTGTGACTCTGAACCCAGTAATTGTAGCAGAATTAGGGGGCAGTAAATTGGCCAATCTCAGAGTAATCGGGTCAACGCCCAACTGCTCGGCCAAATCATCCATTCCAACTTCCACTGCACATCGCGAATTCACAGCTCCGTGACCTCGCATAGCCCCGCTGGCTGGCTTATTCGTCCATACTCTGGCACCTGTGTAGTGGAAAGCCCCAATTTCATAGGGTGCTGTATGAAGGACACCGTTGTAGTAAGTAGTGACGTGACCAAAGGATGCGAACGCCCCACCGTCAATCAGGGCATCAGTCTCAATACCACAAATCCTGCCTTGTGAATCAGCGTGTAGGTTCATCTCAATGCGAGAAGGGTGCCGACCTCGATTAACCCAGAACACCTCTTCACGATCGAAATTGATTCTGACGGGTCTGCCTGCTTTGCGAGACAGAATGGCAGCGCACATCTCATGCGGAAACGGGTCGGATTTGCCCCCGAATCCCCCGCCGACGAAAGTCCGATACACATTGATTTGGTGCATTGGAACTTCGAGTACGTCTGCCAGAGCCCGATGCACATAGTGTGGAACCTGCTGCGGAGTGTAGAGAGTCAACCTACCGGAAGGATCCCAGTTGGCTACGACGGCGTGTGGTTCAGTGAAACCATGATTAGCACCAGCAAAGAGCCAATCAGAAGTATGGCTGACAATCGCATTTTCAGCCATCCCTTCTATATCGCCGAACTCTTGGAACACTCGCTTCTGGACATTCGATGAGCCAATATGGTAGTCTCCACGGTCGTGAATGGGCTCTGGGGAATCGTCGAGACCCTTGCGCATGTCATGAATCGAATCGAGATCCTCGTACTCTATCTCAATCAGACGAACTGCCTCTCTAGCAGTATCTTCGTCCACTGCGGCCACACAGGCAATCGGATCACCAACGTGACGGGCTTTCTCTACGGCCATAGCATGCTCGTCCTTGGTCACCGGAAGGACGCCGAATCTGCCCGGGGCATCTTCTCCGGTTGCTATTGCGACCACTCCTGGGAGTTCCAATGCTGAGGAAACATCGATTGACAAGACTCTGGCATAATGGCGCGTCGATCTGACAATCCTACCAATCAATTCGCCAGGAAGACGAATATCATCACCATACTGAGCCTGACCGGTGACCTTCCAACGACTATCGATTAAACTCGTTGGCTTACCAATGGTCGAGCCGGTAATCAGATCATCATGACGATGGCCGGCATTAGCCTTCGAAGCAGCAATCGCCTCTTCATCTCGAGGCTCACTAGTTCCACGACTCCCTCCTGAGCCCGGGCGAGGGAAAGGGAGTTTACCGCTCTGCTGGCGATAACCTTCGACCCGCTTCTTGCGAGACAACTAATCGCCTCCTCCGGAGAATCCCGGGTTCGGGTCACTCTTGGCAGCAGTATGATCTTCAGTAGTTTCGCCCGATGTCAGGATATCTGATGCAGCCTTCACAGAATCCACAATCTGCTGGTATCCGGTGCATCGGCAAAGATTGCCTTCTATGGCACACTTAATCTCATCATCATCTGGTTGAGGATTTTCTTCCAAAAGGGCAGAGATGACGACTAGGAATCCCGGTGTGCAGAAGCCGCATTGGCTCCCTCCACACTCAGCAAAAGTCTGTTGGATTGGGTGCAGGTGATGCCCGTCAGACAACCCTTCTACCGTTGTAATCGCACACCCTGAAGCCTCTTGAGCTAGAGTAAGACAGGACAGCCGCGGCTCTCCATCAATTAGGACACTGCAGCATCCACAAGTCCCCATATCGCAACCACGCTTGGTTCCGAGACTACCGGCTTGGTCTCGCAGCACATCAAGCAGAATCGCGTTTCCATCGATATGCAGAGAGACCTCTTTTCCATTCACCTCAGCATCCCAAGGAAGTTGCCCCGAGCGAGGCAGCATGGGCAGTCTGAACTGAACCATCAGCAAGCCACCGTGAGTAACGCCCTTTGAGCATTCCTTTGACCCCTAGGGGGTCAACTGATGTCGTCTGCAGCCATTTTCATGATTTCTTCCTCGGCCCTCTGGAGGTGCTCTCCAAGGGTACTTCTGGCCATTCCTAGCTCATCTGCCAACTCTCTCAGCGTGACTTCGGAATCGGCCTTATAATAGCCTCTCTTGGCAGCATAAGAGACGACCTCACGCTGTCTCTTTGTCAGGTTGCTAGTCCAGCCATTCTTCTCCTTTCCTCTCAAAGATTGCACACTGACCCTGTCGGGCGGAAGAATCAACCTCAGAAGAGCAAGGAAGCGACTAATCGACTTGGAATGGCCAGACAGTCTAAGCTCCATCCCACTTTCAGCATCAATGCCGTACGGAGGCTGTACATGTATATTCGACATCTCTATCGCAGATACTGCCAAGGGATGAGTGCAAAGCAGGCTGACTAGAACCCCGTCTTCGTCTTCCTCATGCTGATCGATTATCTCGAAACTGTCGAATTCGGAGATTTCCTCGACTGAGTGCCCCTCACGCATCTTGATTTCCGCTAGCTGAGTGACGCTACCGGGTCCAACCGCGAGATGGCCGAGTATTTCCACCCTCTCAGCAACTTCTAGAAATTTAGACAATTCCTTAGCGCCGGTCAGAGAAGAGATTTTCCATCTCAAGATGACTTTTCTCATATCTAGTCCAACACTCCATCGGTATTGAATCCTCGGGCGGACTATTCCCAATACGCTTCTCGGATGGCTTGGTTGGCTTCCATACACATCACTACATCACTGGGCCGCGAAGGCATTATGGCTGTGCCATTCAGGTGTTTGATAATGGGCAGAACATTGCTCTCATTAACAACGCCCCAACCAACTTGAGTACACGGCGCCAGAGGAGAAATTGGTGTTGTTCCCGATAAGGGGTCCCATGTACTGAATGATGGATACCATCCAGATAGGTTCAGTGCATCCCTGATATCGTCATTGGTGAGAGAGAAATTAGTCCCGTTAACCATCAGGCCGCCTCGGATTCCGGGATCGGCTCCTGATGACAGGTCTCCGAACTCGTGCCTAAGCCACATCAGGACCTTGGAAAGAAGTCCTGCGGTCCTCGGGGTAGCGAAAGAGGTACCAGAGGTCTCGTGGTATCCATCGATATCATCGTGATTCGGCAAAACTTGTGTCCAATCTGCAGCCACGTCCGGGTATGAACCACTCATTGTTTCTTTCTGGTCATCGCCTTCTTCTGCATAACCAGAAATACCGATGCTCCAAGGGGGGCCTGCAGTAGAATCCTGAACAGCAGGAGAAGGAGTATTGTCAGCAGCTCCAGTGTGGATTTTCTTATTCTGAACTACAGCTACCTTGGTAGCATCTTCGATACCGGGCACTGGGATGGAACCTATGGGGCCGAAACTGGTCGTAATGATGTCGACAAGTGGTTGATTTGCAGCGGCCAAAACGGCCGCATCGCTGAAACCCTCTACGAAGAATATCACCGCATTCGGATTTGCATTGATTACCGATCCTGTTACAGCCGTCCCATGTCCGTCTTGAGGATCATCTAGAATCGGAATGTCAGTGTTATCATCAGGCGTGGTGCCGATGATTCTGGTGCCTCTGAACCACACGATATTCTCTGAGGTTATGTTGTCCCAGCAAGTCTCCTTATCAGACTCGTATCGATCCTGCCAAGTCCCATTCAGAGTTATATCGCAGATTTTGTTCACCCCAAGTCCATCGAGTAGCCACTGAGGATAATCCTCAGCCATTCTGAAGTGATTGTGATAGACGTTTATTCCGGTATCAATCGGGGCGACCACGCTGAAAGCCCCGAACTCCTCTTTTTCCTCGGGTATTACCTCTGGAACTTCGTCTTCACCCCATAGCAAGCATCCGCTCAAAGGCGT
>CAYYAH010000003.1:0-16120 GCA_964470075.1 uncultured Candidatus Poseidoniales archaeon | reverse complement strand
GTATAGACGGGTAGATTTCAGTCTTAGTCGTCTGTGCTTTCTTCTCTCGGCATGTTCATGAACACTACTGGAGACGCTGAAACGATAACAATGAGTTTCTTCGGTCGCGCCATCTTTTCGAGATTCTTTCGATTCTGCAGCCGAAATATGTCTAATATTGTCAACTTCGTCTTCTCTTCATTTCGAAAGATGCCCGTTAGAGTAGGGCTGGCAATAGTTGGCTCTATACTGTTGTTTATCACTTTCTTAGTGGGTTTCATGTGGGGATACATCTCGCTATTTGAGAATGAGGAACTTGCTGTGGCAGTAAGGAATGCAATGACTCCGATTCTCATTATTGTCCTATTTTGGGTCTCTATCGCGACATTTATTCCCAGTTTGGAAAGACAGCCGGAAGTCGTGCATGTAACCGAGGAACCAAAGGACAAGATTGCCGAAGTAAAGCCCAACTCGGTTGTCATAGAAGAAGAGACAGAACTGGTCGAGTAATCAGGCCTTCTCGAGAGCCATTATCTCTGCACAAACAGAGACGGCAATCTCTTCGGGAGACTCTGCACCTATCTCAAGCCCAATCGGACATCTCACCGAGTCCACCAATCCTTCCGAAATGCCTTGGGAGATGGCAGCCTCTCTGAATGCCTTCCATTTCACCTTCGAACCAATCGCCCCTATTCTCGGGCGAATCTCTCCGCCTGTCTTCTCAAGCAGCCCAAGCAACATATCTTGGTCAACGTTCCAGTCGTGTCCCAATAGTAAGATATCGGAGAATCTAGCTAGAGATTCGGAATTCTCCTCCTCAAGGAAACTGCCCACAGAGATAGGGTGTAACTCTGTAGCATAGGGGTATGCATCCTCGCTGGCATATTCTTCTCTGACATCGAAGACACTGTGGGACCAACCTAGAGTGTCACAAACCAGCGCGACTGAACGGCCTACGTGACCACCTCCAGCAATCAGAACATGAGGGACCGGATCCATCACTTCCATCGACACTGTGACCCTTCCTCCACATAGACTGTCGAGGGACGTCGCCTCTTGTTCCTTCGCATCCTTGTAGAGTACGAAAGTCTCGACCCTGCCTCCCTTCTGACGGACTTCTGCTCGCCCACCGTTTAGCATACCTTTCAACTCGTTCTCGACTTTCATCTCCAAGCCAGCGCCCCCCACAGTTCCAAATCTAGCACCGCCCTCAGTCACCGCCATTCGAGCACCAGGCTTGCCAGGAACGCTGCCACTGGACTCTATCACAGAGGCCATAGCCACACTCTGCCCCCTCTCGAGCATGTCGAGAACCCAAGTCAGGACGGCTTTGGTCACGAACTCGGGAGCGGCTATCCATCCTTTGGCATTACGCTCAAGCAATCCTCGACCAACTTTGATATGACCAACTGTTCGGCACATGCTCGTGTCTTCGGGTGTCAACGCGGGAGAAATCCTCGAAATCCTCGTCGTCTCGATGCGAGATGCATTCCTTGCGGTGACAGTTTTCGTTGCTGCCATGGTGTTATTGTTCAGCTGGCTTCAGTACATTACTGCAGGCCGATTTGTTGCATGGATTCGCGAGAACAAGCGCTTCCAGCCGGCTATTGGGGCATTGATGGGACTGACTCCCGGATGCGGCGGTGCAATCATCGTAATGCCGATGTATGCACGCGGATATGTCACCTATGGAACGGTAATTGCAACTCTTATCGCTACACTCGGGGATGCAGCATTCGTCCTGATTGGAGCGGTATTCCAAGATTCTGCATTCATTACCCCCGTGTTAGCCGTTCACGCTACTTCATTCATCGTGGGCGTAGTTTGGGGTTATGGTGTGGATTCTTTGGAAGTGACACCATCATCTCCATTGGGTAGGTTAGGTCCGAAGTTCGGCTCAGATAATCCACTTGGTGAAGAGGCAGCGAGAGAGATGGAAGGAAAGAACTCAGTAATCGAGGATATGCCCAGAGAGGTGCCAGATGGACTCGGTTACAGAATCATTCACCAGGGTTATAGAGTCTGGTGGGTTGTAACGGCTGTTGGATTGTGTCTAGCAATCCTGATGCTAATGTGGTACGCTCAAGATCCGGAATATGCTCCCGAGCTGGTTTGGAATCCAACTACTCGTGATGGATTAGTTACTTGGATTGGATTCATCGGGACATCTCTCTCTATCATCCTGTATATCTCATCGAAGAACTTCCTCGGAGATGATACCGAGGCTACCATCGGAGACAAGTTGAATTCTCTAGATGAGACACTGGTTCACGCGGCCTCGGAGACAGCATTCGTGACATTCTGGGTCTTGATTGCCTATCTCGCCTTTGAGTTCGGGATGATTATTTCTGGAATCAGTGAGGCGGATCTCGCCGAGCATGGTGCTGGAGCAGGTGCCGTGATTGTTGCCGCAGCCGTTGGTCTGATTCCGGGTTGCGGACCTCAGATTATCGCCATCTCTGCATATGTTGAGGGAGTGATTTCTTTCCCGGCTTTGGCGGCCAATGCAATTTCACAAGACGGAGATGCACTGTTTCCTCTCCTGGTAAGGCACAAAGCGGCCTCAATCTGGGCTACCATACACACAACTCTTCCAGCAATTATCGTCGGATTGGTTTTCCTTTGGGCGATGGGAGAGTATCCCTCACTCACAGAGAATCTGCAACCCTGAGCAGATGTTCAACTTCGCTTGGAGTATCGATGTTCAAGTGAAGATGGGCATCGTTCACCTCTATCTTTGAGGCATCAATCAAATCGCGCAAAGGAACATCGGGTCGGGCTCGGAGAATCACTTCGCAATCCCGTGTAGTCAATGCAATTGGATGCCCTCCTCTTCCATCATGCTGAGGAGCAGTGGTGGTTTTCTCTCTACGAAGCATATTGACCGTATTGAGACTGAATCCAGGCCGGTCCACAGGTGCTATCAGAACCGGCCCAACTCCAATTTCATTTATTCCGCATTGGATGGATCCTGTTCTACCAAGATCGGGGGTTGGATTGACAATAACATTAGCATCCGGTAGAAGTGTCCGAATTGTATCTGAAAGCGAACCTCTAGTCACTATGGAAACTTCGAGATCAGCCCGCTCTAATCTGTTGAAAACCAACTCAATCAGAGTCTGTTCTCCGACTTCTAACAATGCCTTGTCCATACCTAGACGCTCACTCGCTCCGGCGGCGAGAATTATTGCTCTCCTAGTCACCATCAGGAACGACCTCATCTTCACCGTTCACGAGCGCGTCGCCGAGCGGTATCGAGTCGTCCACATCTTCCAGTACATCATCGCTATCGAAGAATCCACTATCGCGTAATTGAATCCCAGCGAATACCAATGTGACCAGCAGTACAAGAACAAGTAAAGAGAGTACACCGACGATGATTCCCATCATCGAGTCACCAGAATTCGAATTAGCGATTTTCTCCTCGCCCATAATGTGAATCCCAACAGCAAGATTGGTCGACGCCTCATCACCAGCAATACCTCGAACGAGGATGACTTGATCACCTTCGACAGTGTTGTTTGGAAGGAAGCGAAGACGATCCACTAGCAGTCCGTGTGTGACTTCGAAAGTCTCGCCGCCAACGGAGAAATCAGCTAGGTCCATCCAGTTATCACGCATATCCCAAGTGCGCCACTGTACTCGCTGTATGCCGCCTTCAAGATTGAATACAATCGAATCACCTTGACCGATGTAGACACGATTGTCATCCCCGTACTCACTCTGTAAAGTGATATTGAGAGCGAGACTGAGCTCGTAGTAATAGTTAGCCGCCTCTTCAACTGCAGGCTGAGCATTGACGTGTCCGTGCCCGTACACATTGTTCTGGCGATTCTTTGGAATCAGATCCTCAGCACAAGGCTCGTTAGCCAACATGTAGTGACATTGCCTGTAGGTGGAAGTCTCCTGCATTATGTTCCGAACATCGAATGGGCTGAGATCTGGATTGGCTTGGAACATTAGTACACCTACTCCGGCCACACCAGGAGTTGCCATACTTGTTCCTGAAAGTGCCACATATCCATCCCCAGTATTTGCATCTGGAGCATTGACACTACTACCAACAAAAGCCAGATTTGGCTTGATACGACCTTCTTCAGTAGGCCCTTGACTGGAGTATACGGCAATTGCGGTATCCTTGTCCAATGCACCTACTGTAATCACATCTTCAGCACTACCGGGTGTACCGATAGTTGCAGTTCCGGCACTATTTCCTGCTGCTATGAAAAGAGCCACTCCCGCCCTCATCATCTCATTTGCCATTCTATTGACAGACTCCTCTTCCGCGGAAGTCCACTCAATTGCCCCAGGGCCTCCAAGACTCATACTGGCAGCTCTGATATTGAACTCGTGCCTCTTTTCGACGGTCCATTCCATACCTGCCATAACTTGTGCAAAAGAGCCACTTCCACTTCCACTCAGAACTTTCACACCAACTAAATTGGCGTGCGGCGCAACACCAATGTGTTGGAATGTAGGCGCTCCAGTTCCTGCAGTTATTCCAGCACAATGAGTTCCATGTCCATTGTCATCGTAAGGAAAGATTTCACTACCGTTTCTGGCTCCTGGATTGTTGATTGCATCATAGAATGCGATGACCTTAGTGTCGTTTGTGCTGTTATCGTCATCTAAATCATCTAAACCAGAATGATTGGCATCTATGCCCGTATCAATGATGGCCATGGTTACACCAGCGCCGGTGTATCCGGTATCTTGCCAAACCAAATCTACCCCGTGAGCTGGAACCACATCTTCCATTTGAATTTCCAAAATACCATCCAATTCTATGAAGACTACACCGGGTAATTCGAGGAGATCGTGTATACGATTGAGCTCGACAGTTCCCGCAATCGAATCAATCAACCAATATCGGAATTGCGTCTGAAAACCGACCTCCCATTCTAGCATTGCTTGGTCAGCCCCAGTCGGCGTATGGTCGAAATCAACGATTACCGAAATCCTCCCATCATCATCGAGATACTCATAGTGATTGTTCTGTGCTGCAATCCAAATTGCATCGTGAATGTAATCTCCATCACGATCCATGCTAGTATCTTCCCACCATTCTCCAATCTGCTCTGCATAAGTGGCGATTGGAGCAGGACTGGGGACAGTAGGAACGGCTGCGGCAAATGCAGGCACAAGCATCATGCCTAGAATTGTAAATGCAGTCAATCTGCTCCGTATATCATCAGATGTTCGCATGACTACCATCTACCGGGCACAATGAGTTCAATTTCAAGAAAGCGGTCCCATGACTCAGCCCTATGGGCTGAATCTAGTCCCTCAGCATCTCTCTACTGATGATAAGCCTCTGAATCTGGCTCGAACCCTCGAAAATCTGCACTACCTTTGCACCCCTCATTCTTCTTGAGACTGGATATTCCTCTGAGTAGCCATAGCCCCCGAAGACCTGAACCGCGTCAGTGGTGACCTCCATCGCTATGTCAGCAGCGAAGCGCTTGGCATGTGCAGCTTCGAGAGTATTTCGCTCGCCAGCGTCTGCCTTCTTTGCGGCCTGCCAAGTAAGAAGTCTAGCCGCCTCGACTTTTGTCGCCATATCTGCAATCATGAATGATACTCCTTGATGCCTGTAAATTGGTTGCCCGAAAGTACTCCTCTCATTGGCATATTGAAGCGACTCCTCCATTGCACCTCGTGCATTACCAACAGCATGCGCTGCGATTGTCGGCCTAGAGAGGTCGAAGGCGCGCATGGCATTCATCCAACCATCGTTCTCCTCTTCTCCAATGAGATTCTCGGCGGGCACTCTGACGTCTACGAAATCAACAGAGCGTGTGTCAGAGCACCTCTGGCCCATGTTGTCTTCTTTCTTGCCGAGAGTAATACCCGGGCAGTCTGCGTCGACGATGAACCCACTCATCCCCTTGTAGCCGGCACTTGGGTCGGTGTAGGCGAGGACGAAGAACCAGTCAGCATGACCTGCACCTGTGATCCACATCTTACTGCCGTTGATGACGTAGTCATCACCGTCCCGTACAGCCTGAGTGGTGATTGACTGAACATCGCTTCCAGCGCCCGGCTCGGTAACGCAGTACGAGGCTATGCATCCGTCTGCAACCTTAGACAAATAACGCTGCTTCTGGTCATGGGTGCCACCTGTGATTACTGGATATGATGCCAACATGGTGCTGCCGCAAGCAGTCGCGAAACCAGGGTCGCCCCATCCGAATTCCTCGCATATGAGCACCTCCTCGAATGAGCCCATGCCGAAACCGCCGAACTCTTCGGGTATCTTGACGGTCAAAAGTCCGAGATCGTGAGCCTTTCTGATTGCATCTCTGGGGAAACTACTCTCACGGTCCCACGACTCAGCATTGGGTTGAATCTCAGAGGCAGCGAAGTCGCGAGCCATCTGCTGGAGCATCTGCTGCTCCTCTGACAGCGTGAAGTCGACCATGACCTCTGGAGCGGGCTTCTGCCCTTAGCGATTCGCACACACTAGATGTAAAGCAAAGTCATGTAGGACAGATATCCTAACACCATTCCAAATCCAAGCTTCTTTCCTATCTCTCGCTCGTAGTACAACATCGCTACGATGAACCCTGACGTCAGAATCACAATCCAAATGTCCCGATCGGCAAACTCCGGGGCGACGACCAAACCACCTGAATAAGTGGCTGCAAAACCAAGTATCCCAAGGATGTTCATTACGTTCGAACCTAGTACATTGCCAACAGCAACTCCACCTTGTCCACGTAGGCCTGACACTAGAGTCACCGCGAGTTCGGGAAGCGAAGTCCCTAGGGCTACCACAGAGAGTCCAACTACTGACTTAGGGACTCCGTATGCGCCTGCTAAGCCAGTAGCTCCTTCGACTAGCATCTCTGCCCCACTCCATATCATCCAACCTCCGAGAACCGTAGTTGGTATGGCCAGAGCAAGATAGTCCGGTAGCCAGGTGTCACTATCCTCTACATCAGTTCCCTCGGCGATAGATTGTCTGTATGAGTAGACATAGTATGCAACCAGGGCGAGAAGCATGATGATTCCGAAAATCCGCGTCAACTCGCCCATCAAGACTGCAATTAGCAGCATGACAGTAGCCGCTGCAACCGCCGCTGCATCTCGCCTGACTCCCTTCCCAGTGTCCGACGCCGCTCCAAGTATGGCCGCTGTACCTAGGACCAGCATCACATTAGCGACATTTGACCCCAGAACTCCTCCGACTGCAATCTCGTCAGCATCAGTTCTCACTGCCTCCAGTGCAACCGCCAACTCAGGAAGAGATGTGCCAATAGCTACTATCGTGAATCCGACCAGTAGAGGCGGTACTCTCATCCTGCCGGCAATGGTAACTGCTCCTTGGACAACAAATTCACCCCCTAGCATCAACAGGGCAAATCCTATGATGATGAGGGGGCCGTCACCGATGCCTTCCATAATTGCGAGCGGAACAAGACCCGCTCATGACCATTTTGTTGGCCAGAATGACCTCACTAGCACATTCTTTCGATGTGTCGGATGACCAAATCAACTGTCGGCATGGTGTGATCTTCCAGTGTTGGTGAGAACGGCACAGGCGTGTCGAGAGCTCCGACCACCACCGGAGGTGTCTCGAGGCACCAGAAAGCCTCCTCGAGAATTCTACTGCTGACTGTATTACCCAGGCCTCCGGTCCATTGTGCCTCCTGCAATACCAGCAACCTGCCAGTTCTCAAAACCGAGTCGATGCAGGTCTGTGCATCAAATGGGGCAATGGTTCGAAGGTCTACGACTTCAATCTCAATCCCCTTTTTCGAAATCTCAGATGCCGCCTTCAGAGCTACGTGAACCATGGCACCCCAAGTCACGATTGTCAGGTCCTTACCTCCTCTCACAACTCTTGCAGTACCTATCGAACTCTCCCCTCTGGTGAGTCTTTCATGGACGGATTCTCGATCTACGACCTGACTGATTGAATCTCCCCAGCCAGTCAATCCTCCTCTTAGCCCATACAGGCCAATGTGCTCGAGATAGATGACCGGGTCGTCGAGTGCATGGGCTTCTACCAATAGGTCATAGGCATCCTGTGGTGTGCTCGGAAAAACCATCACCAAACCAGGATCATTGAGGAACCAGGATTCAATCATATTGGCATGATAAGGGCCGCTACGAGTCTTTCCTCCAAGCGGTATTCGCACAGTCAGAGGGACATCTGCGCCCCAACGCCAGCGCAACTGCGCAGCATTGTTGATTAGAGCATTCATCGCTAGGGCAGCAAAGCCACCGAATTGAATCTCGGCCATTGGCCTCATGCCACCTAGTGCTGCACCGGTGGCCGAGTGGATGATTACTGCCTCTGATAGAGGCATATCGAGCAACTTGTCAGAGTGCCCCTTCGCTTTGAGTGGTAGATTCATACCGAATGCCCCAGCTACTTCCATGTCTTCTCCCATGAATACGACACCCTCGCCACTCTCATCAGCGATTGATGTCATAGCATTCTGAATCGAACGACTGTAACTAGACGAGTTCGCTGCATCCGAGAATTCTAGCGCAACCTCTCCTGGTTGCAATGTCGCCTCGACAGTCTCACGTGAATCATCGAACCTGCTGAACTGCTCAGAGTGGCTGCTAGCGTCGTGCAGACTGGTGACGCCCTTGATTACCGAATGCCCTTCAGGCCATGGCATATCCTCCATCTCCTTCCTAGATGCATCTGCTAGGGCTTGCTCCTCGATCTCCATCCTCTCTAGAACTCCCTCATCACAACCAAGCCGGACCAATAGTTCACGATGGTTGGGAAGCGGATCCTTGTCAGCCCAATAGCCGAGCAGTCCACGTTCTACGTATCCGGGAGGATTCCCCGATGATGCGCCAAGATATAGATCATCATGGTGGTGCGCGTGACCGCATCCTCGCATAGTTTCGACATGGATTAGAGTCGAACCCCCTCCATCCGAAGCAAACTCTCTGGCTGCAGCAGTCGAGGCGTAGAATTGTCCGGGATCGGAACCATCGATTGTCCACGAAGGTATACCCATAGCATGTCCCTTATCTCCGAAGGTCTCAGCTCCTGATTGACCAACGACATAGGTGTCGAGCGCAATCTGGTTGTTCTGAATCATGAACGCCATAGGAAGTCCTCTAGTCCCTGCTAGGTTCATCGCTTCCCAGAACTCACCACTACTGCTACACCCCTCGCCCACGGGTGCCAGATGGAACCTGTCCACCCCAAGTCTTGCCGCAGCCAATGCAATACCTGTGGTTGTTGCACTAGCTATCGGTAGGGGCGCAGTAGGGGGCAACACTCTCTTCTCCCAGTTACCGATGTGCAGATCTCTTCCTCCTGCTGCTTCGTGACCTCCATCCATGTATGAGCCGGACTTACCCATCTGAGCTGCGAAGACCTCAGTAGGTGTCTGACCCATTGCCAAAGCCAGCCCTACGTCTCGAATCATCGGAGCTACAACATCTGCCCTCTCGATATCATCGCCCAAATCTACTGCACGGCGTAATGCTGAGGCACAAGCAACCACTCCCTCCTGCCAAGTTGAGCGGAACCCCTTACCAGTGAAACTACCTCCGTCAGGCGTCTCAAGGCCCTCTGAGAATAACTCTTTGAGATGCTCATCAACAACTCTAGTTCTGGTCATCATCCTCTGCCATTCTAGTCGTTGTTCAAGCGTTATCGAGGCGTAATGAGCAATCCTTCTCATGCATAGTGCAGCATCGATAAACATCCTCGCAGTACGCCTTTCTAGGTGTAATTCACCACTTCTCATTGGCATCACTTCTCCCGAGTGCAAAGGACTCAGAGAGGGAGCCATCAATCGATCATGCAAGGTTTCCTTGAGGGCCGAAAGTAGATCCGATGAGAAGACGTGGAATGAATCACCATCGAACGAAGATGGAGGATTGCATCTATCCCATGTATCGGATACCAGTTCTAGGTGACCATCGTGCCTCTCAGCGAAGAACCTCAGAAACTCAATTCTTGCCGTCTCTGATTTGAGAGGAGATGAAAACTCAAGAGAATTATCTGGTTGCCAACCTGCTCCCCAAATGTTCGGCAGGGTGGATTGCGAGGAAATGTCAACGACCATGTCAGTAGGAGTTTGTACAGGCTCATCTGCAGCCAAATTCCTTCTCTTTGCCTCCTGCTCAAGTTCAGAATCACTCACACCGGACTCTCTCTCCCAGATTCGGACACTTCTCCTTCTGCCTTGGCCCGAGGAAGAGCGGTCAAGCTTCGCTCTAACTCTCTTGCTACAATAATCGCAACTCCTGTCAAGCCGCTCAGTCCCTACCTTTGCCTTCCAAACCTGATGAATGCCGCATTCAGGACATTGCCATACTCCTTGGCGCATGATGCTCCCAGAAGGGGTTAGTACAACAAATCTTCGATGTACTGTGAATTAATCAACCACAAATATAACAATAATAGGCAAATATGGCAATATTGGTACGTTTTCGATATTGAAATACCACAAATAAACACTAATCTAAAGTATAATTTACCACATTAATACTTGATTATATTAGAATTTACTGTGTCCGACCACTCGTGAATGCCACCTCGTAGGTTGTACACCTCGCCCTTTGCATGCCCCATAGAAACCAGATAGCGAGCAACAGCAGCGGATCTTGAACCGGTCCTGCAGTATACTACGATATCTCTGTCGAGGGGAATCTCTGACATTCGCATTGGAACTAGATCATGCTCGATTCTCATATCAGTCCCTGACAGAGTTGCAATCACTTCCTCCTCCCTCCTGCGGACATCAAGCAAGAATACATCCCACCCAGAGTCTCGCCGCTGCACGAACTCGACTGGACTAATCACGAGCATTACTCCGCTCGGTGAATCGGAATCACTTGAACAAGACTCTACAGACTCCTGCTTTAGCTCTGTGACGACCTCTCGTGACTCATCCTTGGAGAATTTCAGAGTCCTGAATTCCATGCTCAGGGCATCGATGACCAATAACTTCCCGTTGAGTGATTCGCCAATCCCTAGGATTACCTTGATCGCCTCAGTCGCCTGAATCGATCCTACAATCCCAGGAAGCACCCCGAGCACCCCGGCCTCTGCACAGTTTGGAGCCAAACCGTCTTCCGGTGGTTCGGGAAACAAATCACGGTAATTGGGCCCCCCTTGAAGGTTGAATGTGGTCACCTGTCCTTCGAAACGGTGGATGCTGCCAAAGACCCAGGGTTTGCCTAGAATTTCACACGCATCTCCAATCAGATATCGTGTCTCGAAGTTATCAGTGCCATCGATTACGATGTCATATCGGTTGATAATCTCTAGAGCATTCGTCGCTTCAAGCCTACCTTCTACGGCTTCAACGCTAACCTCAGGGTTGAGGTCAGAAATTCGCCTCTCGGCTGAAGCAGCCTTGGATTCACCGACCTCAGATGTACTGTGGAGAACCTGCCGCTGTAGATTTGTCACGTCAACTGTGTCATCATCAATCAAACCAATCCTACCTATTCCAGCAGCGGCGAGATAGAGTAGAGCAGGCGATCCAAGACCTCCCGCACCGACGACTAGGACAGACGATTCTTGCAGAGCCAACTGCCCCTCAGGACCAACTTCTGGAAGGACCAAATGTCTAGCGTAACGAGAGTCGCCGCCCGCAGTCATGCCTCTACGAGTACGTTCACAGAAATGGCCTCTTCCCCCCAACTCTGTGAGTCAAGTTAGATTACGAAGAGTCTGATGGCGGCAATCACCCAACCCAATCTACCCCATGTTCGAGTCAGGAGTTTAGCGTTCTCGGGACTGATATCAATCCTGAAAATCGTCGCAATCAGCCTGCGAATGAAATTCTGTTCCAGATGCGAATCGGGCCTAGGTATCCCTCTGAAGTAGCGTTCGATATCAGTGATGATACAGTAGTCATCCCTGAGCAACCACAGTATCTCGGTTGCACCATAGAGGATGAACACCCCCCACCACATCCACTCAAAAGGTCCCAGCCAAGCGAAGGCACAGAACAGAGTAATCCAGACATGTAGTAGATAGAACAGGTCCCCTATCCTGTTATTCAGCCAGCCCGTATCTCCAGTCGGCTCCAAGTGAGCACCTCAGTGCTGGTCCTCCAACCACTTCTCCGCATCTATAGCCGCTTGACAACCCATTCCTGCTGCTGTGATGGCTTGGCGGTATCGCGTATCGACCACATCTCCTGCCGCAAACACTCCTGGTACACTAGTCATGGTGTGTTCTGAGTGCAGGACGTAGCCGGATTCATCCATTTCCACCTCGCCTTCTAGGAAACCTGTCATTGGTTTATGGCCGATTGCAATGAAGGCACCTGTGCAGCTAATCTCTTCCTCGCTACCATCACGAGGATCTTCCAGAACAGCCCCGCTGAGCCCTTCGTCATCGGATAGCCAGCCCTTGACTCTGCGATGAGGCATAATCTCAATCTTGGGGTTATTCGCAGCCCTCTCGTACATTACCTTGGATGCTTTGAACACGTCTCGACGATGTACAATCGTGACCTTGCTGGCGAATCTGGTAAGGAAAGTAGCTTCTTCCATGGCTGAATCTCCACCTCCAATGACAAGCACTTCTTCCTCTCGGAAGAAAGCCCCGTCACAGGTAGCACAGGTTGAGATCCCTCTGCCCTTCTGAGCATCCTCGCCCTCGGCGCCCAGCCAGATTGCCTCGGCTCCAGTGCAGATAATTACTGCCTCGGCCCTGTACTCCTCTCCCTCAACCCATACTCTGAATGGACGCTCTGAGAAGTCAACACTCTCGACATTCTTGTCCTGCACTTCTAGGCCAAAGCGCTCGGCCTGCTCGCGCATGTGTATCATCATCTCAGGACCACCTATCCCTGTAGGGTATCCGGGGAAGTTCTCAACATCAGATGTGAGCATCAATTGCCCACCGGACATGTAGCCCGCGAACATGAGGGGCTCAAGCATGGCACGGGCGGTGTACAGTCCCGCAGTGTAGCCTGCAGGGCCCGAACCAATGATGATGACATTCCGAACTTCGCCGCTCACAGGCCACCCAATGCTGGGATGTCCTTCAACCCTGCTCTCAAAATTTGAATCCTCATTGTTGGACAGGTCTAACTCATTGTTTTGTTTTCCGATACGATTAGGCCGCCGACCAACTCGCATTGGCATGGCGTGGAGACCAGCACCGCCTCCCAAAGACGACAATCAGGCCATCTTAGAGAACCTCGAGTCATGGGATGATATGGCTCATATGCACGCCCAAGGTGATGGAGCAGAGTTCTACCGCATTGAGCAGTGGCTAGCAGGAGAGTCCAAACTTGCGCCATGGGAACTCAAGGAAGTAGGGAACGTCGAGAACAAGTCCCTTCTGCATTTGCAGTGTCACATCGGCACAGACACTCTTTCTTGGGCGCGCGAAGGTGCGATTGTGACTGGGCTGGACTTCTCTCCCAGTGCCATCGAAGAGGCTCGCAGATTCGCGGACATTCTTGGCTTCAATGATGCGAGATTCGTCGTCAGCAGAGTCTCTGATGCTCTCCAAGCTCTCGAAGGCGAGCAGTTTGACATCATCTATACTGGCAGGGGGGCGCTGTGTTGGCTGCCCGACTTGAAGGAGTGGGCGAGAGTCTGTGCATCACTACTCAAGCCAGGCGGAATTTTGTACTTGGAGGAAAGTACACCGACAGCGAACATCATGGATTTGGATGAGGCATCAGAAGGTTCCAGATTGGTCGCGAAGTATGACCTATTTGAGGAAGGACCAATCTCTGAAATCGGCGAGGGTAGTTATGCCAATCCAGAATGGCCTGGAGAGAGAATCACACACTGCTGGGAGTACAGATACGATACTCTGCTTGGAGCATTGCTCGAAGCCGGACTCAGAGTGGAATTACTCAATGAGCGCGACGAACTCTTTTTCTTGCCCTGGCCAGAATTGATGGAGCCCTCAAGGGCCAACTACTGGAAACTGAAGAAAGGTCACGTCCGCATACCGCTCTCGTTCACACTAAGGGCCATCAGAGAGTAGTCAACGCACCATTGCCGCTACAGCACCGACTGCAGCGCGAGCATGTGGCTCCAGTCTCGGTTCGATGTGCTCGGGCTCAGCCCCCGGTCCGATTATCCCGAGCCCGATTGGTTTGTTGTGAGTAATCTGTAGTTCGATTACAGCCTTGGTTACTGATTGCCCCATGACTAGGCCATGATCGGTCTCACCCTTTTCGATAATTCCCAGCACTACTGCTCCGTCAATATCCTCTCTGTGCAGCATCCTGTCTAGAGCTAGAGGGGCTTCCATCGATCCCGGAACCCAAGCGACATCTGTAACTTCCCAGTTCTTTGAGACAGCCTCGTCTCTAGCATATCCAAGCATCCTCTCAACCTCGTCGCGGTGAAATGAGCCGCATACAATTCCCAGTCTCATCCACTCGCCCCCATGCTCCGACTGAGCGTGTCCACAATGGCCTGAGTCTGTGAGTCAACTTCGATATTCACGCTCTCTCCGATCTCCTTCTTACCTATGGTAGTGACTTTGAGAGTCTCGGGGATGATGTGCAGATTGAATCCGGACTCGTCCACTCTGCCAACTGTCAGAGACATTCCATCTACTGCTACATACCCCTTCTCGAGGATGTATGGGCGGGCCTCATCTGGCATGAAAATCCGTAGGTTCACGCCCTCGCCCACCTTGGTTCTCTCTAGAATCTTGGCAGTGCACATCACATGTCCGGAGAGCAGATGCCCTCCAAGCTCATCCCCCATTCTTAGAGAACGCTCCACGTTGAGGGCATCTCCAGTTGACCTTTCTGCTAGAGTAGTCCGACCAAGAGTCTCCTCGATGGCATCGAATCCAATCTGGCCTGAATCAATTCCGACTACTGTCATGCAAACACCATCTAATGCCACGCTAGCACCAATCTCGAGATCATTGTCGAAACCCGTAAGATCGACAGTGAATGAGCGTACTCCGTCTCTCTCTTCTATCTTGAGAATTGGAGCCGTTCCGGCCACTATCCCGGTGTACACCCTAGTCCTCCTCGTAAGGCCCACCCTCGTTGCCTGGCCACAGATCGAGAATTCTGGCGATGATTTTGCGAGTACCGTCTAGGTCGTCCGAGAGCCCCTCGACTCTGACGACCTCAATATGCGAGTGTCCATGCGAACCCAATCCCTCTCGGATTGCATCGACAGAGTGCTTCTGGTCGTAGCCCAGTGCTATGATGTCGGGTTGAATCACATCGAGGATATCGAAAATCGGCGAGGTTGGAGGGTTGCCGACCATTGCTGTGTCAACGGGTTTGAGTCCCGAAACCATTCTGCATCTGAGTTCATGCGATGTAATCGGCTCATGTTTCTGCTTCCTAACAGTGTCATCATGAGCAACGACTACCACAAGCTCGTCTCCGAGCCTCTTGGCTTGCTCGACGTAGTGCAGGTGGCCAGCGTGTAGGAGGTCAAACACACCTACTGCCATCACTCGCGTCATAACCTCACCAGCCTTGTCTTGTCTTCTCTACTCTTCGATTCCCATGGCTTCGAGGATTTCGCCCCCGGTAATCATGGGTATTCTGTGCTTCTCAGCATACTCTCTAGCTGCACTCAGAGACAGCGCACCATCGCCATCGGGTTCCAGCATCTCCGCTCCAATTGTGCAGGGGGGACGCCCGGAAAGTCGCGCAATCGAAACAGCGAGCTCAGTGTGACCCTGGCGAGATCTTAGCCCCAATGGGGACTCCCTACAGACAGGAATGTGTCCCGGTGTACGGAACTCTGCTCCGAGTGCCGCGCGAGCAGTTTCACCATCAACCTCACTCGCCATCAACTCTTGAGCCAATTCTCCAAATCTCCTAGTGGTCAGCGCCCTATCTCTGTCAGTAATTCCTGTGTACGTCTCCCGATGATTTAGTGATAGTGTGAATGCTGAGCGATTGTCGTATTGCAAGTCATCGGTAATCAACACACCAAGAACAGGGTTCTCCTCGACCAAAACCGGATGAGTATGAATGTCCTGTAGCCAAGGCAGGTCAAACATTTCTCCGATTTCGTTACCGATTGCTAGGAAGAGTAAGCCACCACAATCGTTGCGCAGTGTCCTCATGACTTGAGGAGTAGCAGCATCTGCTGGCCACAATAAATCAGTCTCTCTTTCTCTGAAATCTGAGTCAAATACCATCACCGGTTCTCCCGCTGCGAAGGCAGCAATCGCACGCTCAACCGC
>CAYYAH010000002.1:23965-25722 GCA_964470075.1 uncultured Candidatus Poseidoniales archaeon | reverse complement strand
CGTTCGCTATACTGTCGTAGTCGAGAATACGGGTCTTATTGATGCCCAACTTGTACAATTGAACGGCACACTTTGCGATGCATACAGTGGATGCCCAGATACCTCGAGCACTGGGGTGATGGGAATGGATATCCAAGACGTACCTGCTAACTCAGAAGCTCATTTTGAGATTTCACTCGATTTGTCCGATATTAGTCCTGGGACATACTATCTGTACTTCGATATCAACAATACCGGCTTTGATTCTGTTGAGGACTACTCAGCCCAGCAAATTAAGGTACGTTCTCCACCTGCCGAGGAGACCACTGATTGGATAGGTTGGCTTCTAGGCGCAATGCTGATTCTCGCCCTACTGACTCTGACAAGAAGAGGCGGAAGTAGAAGAGGCTCAGCCCCATTCTGAACCGCATTCTATATACTAATAGCCACACTCTGAGAGAGGTGATAGCATTCCTGCTATGGACAATCTAGAGTTGCTTCCGGAGCCTGAAGACTCTCGGATGATGACAGCAGTAGACAGGGATGCCCCAGGATACCCTGGAGAGGCCTACGGGGTTTCCGATGAGGAGGCAAAACAACTGCGATGGCCGGCCACTCCGTTGAAGGAGATTCTGTGGCCTTGGGGGGCAATCACCTTCGCGTTCGGTGCTGCCTTCATGCTACTGGTTTGGCCTCATATTGATGCTTACCTGTCCCCGATTCTCCCTGAGACGGAATGGGCCTACGAGTCTACTGGGATTAGGGAGTTACAAGATTCCGGACTTGACGGTTCAGGAGTCCATGTCTGCATGGTAGATACTGGAATTGATATCGATCACCCCGACTTCACAAACCTTTCATTAGCAGGATTTAGAGACTTCTACGAAGGACAGCACGACAATATTAGAGATGTCAGTGATGATTGGCACGGGACGATGATGGCGGGCTTACTGGTTGCAGATGGCAAGTTCCGAGGTGCCGCCCCGGGTGTTGATTTATCAATCGCTTTGGCATTAGGCCCGTCAGGAACTTCCGGGCAGGAGAGCTTTGTCGCCCAAGCCGTGCGATGGTGTAGAATCACTCAGGAGGCAGACATAATCAGTCTCAGCCTAGGCAGTGATCCGGGCAGCGGCATGGCAGTGCAGTCTGAGACAGCACAAGCTGTAGAGGAGGCATTGGAAGCAGGAATCTTCGTCGTGGCGGCAGCCGGTAACAGAGATTTGGGAGAAAATATCCCTGATGTATCGGTGCCCGCTAACCTCGAAGGAGTGATTGCAGTTGGAACAATAAGCCGTAACGGTGGACTCTGGTCTCAGTCCGCAACTGGTTCAAATGTCGACCCATACACGCAGGATAATCGCAGCTATCCTAATCAGAAGCCGGAAGTGACTGCTCCAGGAGTTCTCCTCCTATCTACTTCGGGCAGCACGATTGAACCTCCGTACGCCTATTCCACAGGAACCAGTGATTCGACCGTTCTGGTTACAGGGGCTCTCGCTTTGATTCTGCAGTTGCACGGCGAGGAATTGAGAGGAGAAGACGGACAAATTGATTCAGAGGAAATGAATCTAGTGAAGCGAACCCTAGCCAGCTCTTGCGACAAATCGACCATCGAAGGAGAGCCTCACGACTTGAAAGGGGGATATGGTTCTCTAGATGCAGTAAAATGGGCTTCAGATGTCGGTTTCGAGCTAAATGTGAACTGAAACAGTATCATCACGACTGACGAGTATCATTCGAGCCTACGGCTCGATACGACCCTATGATTAAATCCATCC
>CAYYAH010000002.1:0-23865 GCA_964470075.1 uncultured Candidatus Poseidoniales archaeon | reverse complement strand
CATCTTGACGTCCGTGGAAACCTATGTGCTGGAGTTTCAGCCTGCGGTGCTAGCAGTAATTCGAATACTGCTCAGAGAATCACCTTCCAGTGGACTGCACCCTCGAATGGAAGTGCCATCGGCGAGTGCTACGGCATGAGTTATGGTAACCAGCAGATTTGGATCGAGGACCCATCATGTTACGAGGGCGTTCTGATTCGCAATTCAATCGATCTTTCCCAGACAGGTATGAGATACATCACAATAGACGGAGCATGGGGAATTCCTTACTATATCTCCACAGTCTACCAATGGAGGTACGGCGCCCTAGTGATAGACGGTGCTAGCCCCGTTCTCACTGAGATGGAATTCACTGACATCAACACCACTAGTGTTCTGACGACCAATCTTGCTCAGCCACGTTTTATCGGCGGTGAGTATGTAGTGGGTAGCGACGATTCCAGCGGAGTCCGAGGCTCCGCGGTGCAGATTTACGGCTCCGGCACCCCGATTACACCACTAATACTCGAATCTCCAGAATTAATTGGTACGAACGTCGGTTGTAGCCGACAGGCCCCAAGTAGGCCAGCCGTATGGGCCGAGGATACGCACATTGAGATTTCAGATGCCACTGTCTCAATCGGCGACTACGGCATCAGTATGCAGAACTCGGCAGGCTCAATTTCTAATTCGGAATTCAATGTCAACTGCAATGGCATTGACATCAATAGTAGGAAGGCCGTTGGAAACACTGACTACGAGATCAACTTAATCGGCAACGAGATTACAACTGCTGACGGGGCGCCAATAACAGTCTTCCAAGGAGGCTTGGCAAACATCATCGCCAACGAGTTGGAAGGTGCGGCCGAGGCATCAGGCATAGCCATAGAATCTAGCGAGGTCAAGGTACTCAACAACGATATCGGACCAGTTGGCGGCTGGAACGGACTATGGATGCTAGGTTCTTTTGACGTCATAGCTGAGAACAATACTATTCATGACATAGCGAGAGAACCGATTCGAGCCGGAGAGTACGGTAGCAGTGCGCCCTCTCCATCTGCCTCTAGAGTATATCTTGCAAATAACACAATCACCACCGATGGGACTGGCGCCTGTAGCCAGACGAGGTACGATGACTGGGATGGCGATTTCACATGTCCAGTAGTTCACGTCTATCGCTCAGGTGTTTCGATGTATGACAATACAATCAACGCGGCTGGAGCGGCAGATGGTATCCGTGCTGTAGGTGCCTTACTAAATATTCAGAGGAACACATTCAATGTACCCGGAACAGGTGCCATAATGAAGCACTACAACGATGGTTATGCCGGCTCCCAACAGGTTGGCACTCTGGCTTTCTTCTCTCACAACACATGGGCTGGAGTCGGGATGACGTACAATGTAACCAAGAGCTCTGTAACAGTTCAATCTGAATACATCCCCTCGCCCCCTCCGGGGGAATACCCAGTACAACTCGTTTGGTCTGACCAAGAGGCGTGGCCTGCTAATCAGTTCCAGACCTCGATTGTTCCGACCTTTGTCAAGGAGTGTCCTAACTGCGCCGACTTCACACCTATCGGGTTCCCATTGTCAGTAGGGGATGGTATGGGCGTCTCTTCAGCCATGGACAACAACTCTACCACATTCACATTCGCAAATCTCTCGAATCTAGATCGCACGAAAATCCACATTGAGACCCAACCTACTCCGTATGCTGTTCAGGTTCGTAGGGCCGAGATGGTTCGCTTCCAGACACTCGTAAACGGAGAGAGAGTCGAGAACACCAATGTGCTAATTGAGGATGCCCTGGGCAACGATCTATACTCTTTGTTCACCCAGGACGATGGCTACACCCCTTGGTTCGCGTTACCCTCGGACTTCCATCTGGATATCAGAGGGTTGGGAGGGGGTGACAATCCCGACGGTTTCGCTGATGATCAATATGAGGATTCATGCAACGACGGTATCGACAATGATGGAGATCTAACTGTAGATATGAATGACGAGGATTGCGATTACCTAGCTGGAACAAGAGAACTCTCACGTTATTACTACACTGCCTATCGCTTCGGTTTCGGTTATGCTAGGAGTGACTTCACTCTGACAGATACGACATTACAGGACACCATCAATCTGGTCAATAGTGCACCTTCTGTCTATGTCACCCAGTCTGATGGACATTCATTCCGAAAGACAGTCAATCTAACCGGTAGCGCCCATGATGGGAATCTGGCAGGAGTCTATGGCTCAGATGAACTAGCTCAGTGGGATCAGGGTGGTTATGTCCATGAAGTGCAAGTCAAAGACCCATTCACCAGCCAGTGGTCAACCGCTGGATTGGCCGTCGACACCAGTGGCATGGCAGAGGGACAAGTCACCAAGACCAACCGTCCATTCAGCTCCTGGTACTACGAGATAGACATGAGTAACAGAGAAGAGGGCGATTACGTCTTCGAGATTAGGGCATTTGACGGAATCGACTACAGTCCAATTATCTACAGGTCAGTCAAGCTTAATGTCCAAGCCCCAACAATTTCGGTTACTTCTCCCAGCTCATTCTCGACACATTCTGAGGGAAGTGTCACTTTCGAAGGCACAGCCTTCGACAACTATGGTTGTCCGGTTGATTGCAGCAAGGATTTGGAAGACATTTATTTCCACATTCAAGGGCCTAATTTCGACGTTACAACGCCCGCTGAAGGAGGAGCCGATTGGTCATGGACATGGGACTTCAGCGGATTGCCTAGAGAGGTCGCGACATACACCTTCACCATCTGGGCTTCTGACAGTGACTTCTGCGAGGGTTTCATCGATGAGTGCACTCCTGCTGAATTGACATTGACTATTGATAACTCAAACAGCGAGCCGTTCATCAGCCTGATTTCACCCTATGAAGGAGAGAGAGTATCCGTATCAACCGAGACCGTGTTTGAAGGCGTGGCTAGAGATAACGATGGCACTGTCTCAAGAATTGATTTCGAGATTAAAGACGTGCTGAACAACTACCTTTTGGTCAAGTCGGGCTCAATTTCCGAATTAGAGCCGAATGGAGCATGGAGGCTGGTTTGGGACTCTACGGTACTGATTCACGACAGACAGTATCTAGTTCGATTCCGTTCATATGATGGCTATGACTACAGCGATTGGGCCGAGGTCACCATTGTCGCCGACAACCCACCAGATGCAGGAAACTCTCAGCCTACTTTTGACTCAGCTGGTTGGGCCGATGAGATAGTTCTCTACTGCGAGACCAATTCTCAATCTCAAGATAGGTGTACCAAAGCTGAGATTGACCTGCTACAATTCTTTGATGATCTCGATACGAATCAGGAACTAATCTTGTCAGTTTATGACAATGAGAACTCAGACTCCGATGACCATCACAGCATCGTGATTAACGTCGGTGCCGATGGTTTGGCCGTGTACAATCCTGTGACTATGTTCTTCTACGATACAGACATGTCCACATGGACGTTGGAGAATGTAGTCTTCGTAGCTACCGATACCTTTGGTTCTAAGATTAACTCGAATCCCGTGACAATGACCGTCGAAGGAATCCAATTCACTATTACTCCGCCTGAAGATACCACAGTGCCCGAAGACGGTATTGCCCTATTCACTGGCATCGGCCTACCAGGGAAGACAGTCACCGTTACTATTGCAGGAAATACTGTGAACAACACTATTGTCAATCCTGATTCGACATGGTCTCTGGGAATTCCCGCATCTAGAATTGATGGTAGCGCCACTCCGACATTCAAGTATGGAGGGGACAATTTCGAAAGCTCGAAGATTGCAGTTTCAGGCTCAGGAGAAGGTGGCATGGGAATGGGCTCAATCATAATGATTGTAGTCGTCACTCTTACCTTGCTCGGTGGCTTAGTCTACTTCTTCGTGGAAGTTGAGGTTGATGAGGATGAGATGCTAGAGGGCACGGAAGAAGCCCATCAGGACTCCGATGAGGAAGAAGACCCGTACGCATGGGCAAAGGAGGAAGATGACTCACAAGACGACTCCGAGCCACAATCAGAATCAAGATTGCAGAAGCATGACGACCATCCTGGTTGGCTTTGGGATCCAGATAACCAAGAATGGGTACCTGACCCCGATAACCCACAGTCGTGATTCACGTAAGGCTCGCTTCTCACGAAACTTCTTGTGTGGATGATTACGCTCGTCCATTATGACGACCATGGCCACCCCACGTCCCGGCGTTCAGGAGCGCATTCTACTCCATCTGAGGGACTATGTTGATCATGCCGACAAGGTCGAAGTTCCTTTCGCTCTATCTCAGATGGGAATAGCCAACGCAGTCGCCATAGCCCGCTCAAATGTACCTCGCGCAATAGCAGGAATGAGGGAACAAGGACATCTGATTGAGAGGCAGGCCCATGTCTCGGGAGTTTCTCGAAAGCGCAAAGCGTACTTTCTGACTGAGGAAGGGGCAGGTATTGCCGATGGTATCTGGGCTAAGGTGAGCACCCAGATTATACGATTGGTCCATCGGGATGGGCGTTCTGAGTCAATGGAGTTGGGGCAGGCCCTAGATTCCACTGATTTACCTCTTAGACACGTAGATTTCCTTCGCTATCTTGACGAGACTGGAACAGTCGATTTGTCTAAACTCTCGCCGGAACTGATTGAAAGAGACCTGTCGAAGCATATTGAGAAGCAACTGGTCTCATCTCTGAATGATTTGCCTAGGACAAGGAGATTCTTCGGAAGAGAAGACGAGTTGGCCAGTATGGTCGCGCTTCTAGAAGATCACTCGAGTTCCATTCTAGTGCCAGGGATTGCTGGCATAGGAAAGACATCACTTGCAGGTAAACTACTCGAACATTTTACTCACAGAAGGAATCTACTCTATCACCGATGTCAGGACTGGGAAGGATCAAGAGCATTCCTTGAAGCTACATCGGAGTGGCTATCCGCTCTGGGCCATAATGATCTGTCAGATTATCTAGCAGGGACACCAGTCCCTCAGGCAAATCTTGCTGTAGACCTAATAATGGAAAGCCTCCAAGATACGCCGGCACTAATTGTGATCGACGATTTGCACAAGGTAGGTGACGAGACTCTGATTTCCGCACTTAGATCGATGACTTTGAAAATCCCTGAATTGAATGACGTCGGACTGGTACTGTTCTCACGCTCTTTCAGAATGGTCGTGCCCGAATCCGACTCTTCTGGACGAATCGTAACGCTCGTGATGCCGCTAGAAGGACTCGATCAGGATTCTAGCAGACAGATTCTCACAGCAATGCCGAATATTGACACCACTCAGTTCTTGCACATCTATACTCTATCAAGAGGCCATCCTCTGGTATTGGAACTAATCAATAGAGGCAGTGTTGGTGAGACATTCCACGCCACTCTAGAAGCATTCGTCGAGCAGGAGATTTTCAGCAGACTATCAGGTCCTGAGAAGAGATTGCTAGGGGCTATTGCTGTGTTCAGAGAGCCGATGCCATTGGAATCAATCAGTGATTTAGACACCGACACTGATCTTCTGGACAGTCTAGTTGAGAAGGGCCTCGCTAGACAAGCAGACAGCGATCATTACGATGTTCACGATCTGGTAAGAGAATTCCTAACTCGCTCCATGGATGAGTCACTGCGACAGGAATTGCATAACAATGCTAAGGAGTGGTACAGGACTCGCTTGGAGGCCGCAGCTGACAGAATCGAATACATCCATCATCTCAACGAGTCCGGAGGCACAGAAGATCTAGCCGAGGTACTCTCGTCCGAAGGTCACAATCTAGTCAAGTCCGGACATACCGAATTACTCGGCATTCTGAGGTCCTTAGAGAGAGAAGGATTCAACTCGAGAAGCTGGTGCATCATCCACGAGTTGAGAGGAGATATCCTCTCCATACAAGGACGGTGGGATGAGGCAGAGAGCGAGTATGATGCTGCAATCCCAATTGCCCGCAAGAACGGTATGGCCGAGGAACTCTCACGCCTACTTTCTGCTAGAGCAGATATCGCCGTAAAGCGCGGCGCAATGGATGATGCTTTGGAGATGCATAGGAAAGCACTTGAAATCCAAGTAAAACTCAGAGATTCAGTCGGTGCTGCTCGTTCTTACAATAACATGGGCTATATCTTCAGACGTAGGAGGGACACTAGACACGCACTTGAGGTATATTCCAATGTCGAGAAACTACTGGAATCCGAAGATCATCCTGAGTTGTGCCAGGCAAGAATTAGGATGGCCGCTGCGTACCTAGAGATGGGTGAGTTAGATCGGGCCAGAGAACACGCGCTAAGAGCATTCGAAGAAACCGAGGAAGTAGAGTCGGATATCTCCCATGCTCGTGCAATGGCAATACTTGGAAGATATTATGCTCGTGTCAAGGAGAATGAGTTAGCCATGCAATACTATTCAAACGCCCTTGAAATTCTTTCGGACCAGACAGATCCACACAGCGCAGTGGAAGTATCGATGCTTTTGGGACAGGTACTGAGCGACGCAGGTCGCAAAGAAGAGGCATCTGAGCAGTACATCGATGCGTTGGTTCTTGCTGAAGCCAATGACTTCAGGATGTTGCAGGGAGAGGTCCTCGCTCGTCTGGGTGAAGTTGAGAGTGACAGATCGCAGAAGATGGATTACCTTCAGCGATCCCTCTCGGTGTTCAGAGAATTGGGCGCAGTAGATAGGATGAGAGAGGTTCAGAACTCCGTTCACAGGGCCGTCATGGGCAATTAGTTGACGACTCTCTCTGACTCGGACTGACCTAGCCAATGGCTGAACTCCGGCCCGCTCTGCCTAGAGATTCCGATACTACCCGAGAAACCGTCTTCCATAGCCATCAGAACCTCACTTTCTGCTAAGTGAGGTGCGTTATTGCTCTCTGAAAGGTGGCAAAGCACGAGACTCTCTAACTCTTCGCTTACAATTTCGGCCAAGGCATCGCCTGTCTGCGTGTTCGACAAGTGCCCTCCTCTGCCTGATATGCGGCGTTTGAGTGACTCCGGATAAGGACCACTCATCAGCTTAGCATGATCGTAGTTGGCCTCTATAGAGATGTGGCTGCACCCAGAGAGATGACGCATCAAATCGATGGTAAGCTCACCCAGATCTGTGACAATAGCGGCCCTGCGTCCATCGCCATTGCTAGCGATTACGGCCACATTGTCGGCATCGTCGTGAGGTACGGGGATTGGAAGCAGACTAATCTCGTCACTCACTACTAATCTCTCTAGGGCCTCGAAAGTCCTGCATTCTGCCATCGGTTCCCACCCCATCCGGTTTGCTGTCTCAAGATTGGAATACAAAACGCAGTCCCAATTTTTCGAGGCTCGTAGGGCGGTTCTGGAGTGATCTGAATGATGATGAGTAACTAGTATGGCTTCAATTGATGCCGGATCTACATCTACCATCTTGAGTCTGGCCTCCATCTGCTTGAGAGAGAACCCACAATCAATCAGAACATTCGTTTCTTCTGACCGGAGTAGAGTGGAATTCCCGGCACTCCCTGAGCCAAGATGAGTGATTTCCATCCCCATGGCAAATGAGATGACACAGACCCTTCTTTGAACCAATCCATTAGAACGGCACAATGGCATCCGTTTTCGACTTACGACGGCTACGCCGTCGCTCTACGCGCACGTGTGCATGTCCGAACGGCGCTCCATCATCATGATAAGTCATCCAACGACGCTGAGTACAGCGGTCAGGTGGAACCATGCGACGCAAGCAGACAGCCCTGCTCATCACAGTGCTTATCCTTGGTAGCATGGCCTTCGTCTCTCAGACTCGGCCACAATCAACAGTTTCGTCTACTGATCCAATAACTGCAGATCGAGGAGGACCTCCAGTAACAGACGAGGATGGAGACAAGATTCCAGATTTGCACGAGTCAATCTTTGGAGATGTCCGACTCATCGAGAGCAGTACCGGAATTATCTCTGTTAGCGGACTCGATCCTATGAACTCGACTGACAACATGTCAGATCATGACAGAGATGGCGCCAGTGCTCTACTGGAATTCTGCTGGCCTTACACTCTAGACACATGCTTCGATCGCTTGTCGCTGACGGGGAAACCGCCTCAGTTTACTGACTCTGGACTAAGGGAATACCTTGATCCGCGTGTCGCTGACACTGACGGGGATGGATTGCCTGATGGATACGAAATCCACATGTGTACCGAGGGAGGACTTGGATATCAGAACGCGACGAACGCTTGGCAGTGCCTTTGGTTTGACCCTCTGGACCCTTCAGATGCTTACGAGGACATCGACGCCTGTGAGGATTTCACCTTCGGTTGCGGCGATGGCTTTGATGTCAATAGGGACGGATTTATTGACTTTGGAGAGAGATATACTAATTCGGAAGAATATCTGTACGGAACTTCCGATGATTGGCTTACTGAGAGAGACGGACTTTGGTGCGCCGGTGAGATACCCGGCCTCTCTAGAGAATCTTGTCAGACTGACATAGAGAGAGCTACGGGAGATGACGGCTGGCTTGGAAGTGATCCAACCGAGCCGGATTCTGATTACTACACTTGGTCTGAGGTACTTGCAGTCGGCCTTGCTGTGCCTGGTGATGGAATTCCGGATGGCTGGGAAGTCCACTATGGGCTAGATCCTAGAAACTCCAGTGACGCGATAGAAGACACGGATATGGACGGCTGGGATTTAGACCGCGACGGATTCATCATCCCAGATATTTCCACTGCTACAGTCCACTGGGGAGAGGCTTTCAGCAATTACGAGGAGTACATGATTCATTATGACGACGGCGCATGGGTCACTCCAGGATTACGAGGCAACCAGATTACATCTCAAGACGAGTCCTACATCTCATTTGACCAGTCCACCTCTCCCGGTTTGGTGGATGGAGCTGTTCACACAGTCATTCCAGACCAATCCAGGGACCGTCTATTGGTCGGCTCGAAGTACGGAATCACAGTACTGGATCCATTTGGGGGGACTGCAGTACTACATCCACTTCCTTCTGGAATTGAGATGAACACCATGTTCAGATGGTCAACGGGAGACTCAGATTACCTGCTAATCGGCAGTGATGTTGGTCTTCACCAAGTTATACTAGAAAATGGACTACCCGAAATGAATACTCTCACTGAATCGGATCTGGGCCCAATTGAACATATCTCACAGCTCGACACTGGAAGTGGTGATCTCGACTTAATGGTCTTTGGAAACTCTTCTGCATGGACTGTCACTCTGACTCTAAGTGATGGTGAAGCCCATCTTTCGTCCGCTACTCTCAACGATGCTATGAGTGAGATTCTCTCAGATGCAGGAGCTCAGACCAGAGATGTCGCCCATGTGCCTATGTTTGGTCGAGGCCCACTCTTGCTAGTGGGTACCGATGCGGGCTTAATCGCATGGAACACCACAGACGGCTCCACTTCGATAGGAAATCCTTGGTGGGTATTCGACCGCGAAAACGCCGAGGAGTTTGTTCAAAGGGCCGATTTGCTGAATATCTCCAAGTCCGCTATTGTCAACGCATTGGTCAAGGCAGGCCCTCTTGATGCCACAGGAGGAGTCGAAGAAGTTACTGGAGTGTGGGTGGGCACTGCAGGCGGACTCCATCTACTCGACCTGCAACTGCTGATTCAGATGCCTAGAACCGCTTTCGACACCGAACGAATGTACAACATCGAGCGCTGGCAAGACGGTGCTAACGATATTCATTCGATTCTTCCGATGGACGGCATGATCTACCTTGGCTCAAGAGATGGTACTTGGTGCTTGGAAGGTGGACATAACGGGATTCTTGGTTTGGGTCTAAATCAGACTAGAATCCCTGGTCTCGTGACCTCATTGACAACTCTTAAGCAAGATTCAAACATCTGGGTTTTCACTGGAATTTCTCCCGGCAGATACATGAACATCATGCCAATTGATCCGACTTCAATAGATTCTGACTTGGACGGAATGCCCGATGGTTGGGAATTCATCTACGGATTGGACCCAACAGATCCCTACGACAGGGACCGCGACGCCGACGCAGACGGCGTCTACTACACATCAGCCGATGGCTTCACCTTGAGTCGTGACTGGACAAACCTGAATGAGTACAGATTCGTCTCCTCTACCGAGGGTGGATTCAACGGCAGCGATCCCAGAGACATGGATACTGACGGAGATGGCCTGACTGATGGAGAGGAGTATTGGGGTTGGTTCGCGGAGTCCACCAACTTTGACTGCTACTACCTCAATGATCAGTACATGTGTGATGAGGAGGCTGGTGAATTGGCCAAGCAGGTGCACTTGGAAGGCTGGTTGGGTTCTGGGGCAGGAGGTGGAACTGATGGACCCACTGACCCTACTAATCCAGACACAGATGGCGACGGAATGCCTGACGGTTGGGAGATGGAACATCGTCGGTGGATAGGAGATGTGTACAATGGAGGAAACCTATGGACTCTTGATCCACGCGACCCCTCAGATAAGGATGAGGATGCAGATGGAGACGGCTTGAGTAATCTGTGCGAGTATATGTGGTCGAACCTACTAGAGACTGTTTTGAGAGAAGGATTACCGACCCATGGAGAGACAGCAGAGGCAGCTGCTAATTGGTTCGCTACGGACCCGAACAACATAGACTCTGATGGAGACTCACTACCAGATGGCTGGGAAGCCCGGTATGCATGCTCTTGGAACAAGGACAACTCTGGAATAAATCCACTTAACGGCTCTGATTACCTCAACAATCCAGACGGTGACGGATACGATATCGACAGGGATGGTAACCTAAGCCTCGAAGAGAGCCTAGTAAACTGGTTGGAGTACCACTTGAAGTCCAGCATCCTCTATGGTGACCAGACCGCAGCTGGTGAGGCATATCCCGAGAATTTCACCACTTTACTGTGGAATGAGACTTGGATGGACTTCGCTGAAGACTCGTTTGGGGACAGGACCAGTCTCGCTTACGGTAGCCTAGTCAATGGAACAACACCTCAAGATGTAGGCTCAGCAAATCCGCTCTCGGCCGACTCGGACAGAGATGGAATGCCTGATGGATGGGAATTCTACTTCGCGAGATGGAGTTTGTTCGATGGAGCATGGACTCTGAATCCCGTGGATGAAAGAGACAGAACCGGCGACCCAGATGGAGATGGGATGAACAACTGGGAAGAATACAACGTCATTGATTCGAACCTGAGTGAAACAGACGAACTGATTACCGTTCCACAATTCTACTTGCTGAGTGTGGGCGGCGAGTTGCTCGCATCTCCATGGCTCTCTGCTCAGTCATCTGCATCTTTCGGATCCTTCCTCACTGAAGAACAATTCAACAAGACAGGCAGGACCGCCGACCCTAACAATCCCGATACGGATAACGATGGTTTGCTCGACGGAATTGAACTTATTTTTACCAGATGGAATACTACCGATGAGGTCTGGACTCTGAACCCACTGGTCCCTGGTGATGGTAATTATGACTCCGATCGTGACGGGATAACTGATCTCGTAGAATTGAATCTGACCTTCAACAACCCAGCCAATGGAGGACTATCGCCTCCCGATGCCCCTAGGATGTGGGAGGAAGCCGAGCAAATTGACCCCGATGAAGCCGTAAACAGAGTATTCAGGATTCTGTTCAATAAAGAAGGAAGAGCTGAATTGGCTATTGCCCAGTTCGAAGACTGGCAGGACGGCGGCTCTCCTAAGCCAGTGGTCTCTGCTCTGCTGGGTGCATCTGACCCCAACGCCGAGGATACTGACCGAGATGGTATGAGTGATGGCTACGAGTACTGGTTCACAGAATGGAATCTAGAGGCTAACAGTTGGGAGATGAATCCACTAACTGACAGCGACATCCACGCTGATTCCGATGGAGACTCATTCGACTGTAATGGCGACGGATACATATCAGACTCAGAGTCATTTGACAATCTTGCAGAATACGATGCTAGAGTATACGGAAAGCGTTCTGCAGTGGATACCATTCCCAATGGCACCGGACTAGTATCCTATGGTGCTGATGCCGTGACTGCTCAAATAGAAGAGAACGGTCTCTCGCCTGAGGTGGCATTCGCTCAGCTATATGTCCAATTCTCAACCAAGAGCCTAGTTTCGGCGGAGCGCGCCGGCCTCATCAACGAAATAGACCCAGACACATTCAACTACAGTATCGCCGGAGTTAGCGACCCTACAGATGATGATTCAGACAGGGACGGGATGCCTGACGGCTGGGAGTTCTGCTACTCGATATACGGAGAGTTCCTACCAATCAACTCCTATCGATGGTCGATGAATCCGATAAATCCGCTTGACACCGAATATGATCCAGATGCAGACGGTTGGTATGACAGGTCTTGGGGCGACATGCCCGCCGAGCAAGGAACTTGGGAAGGCAGGGAGTTTTCACCCGCGCCGATTGAACAGCAGATTGGCCAGGGCTTCCAAGACCTGTACTTCAGCAATCTGATGGAGTATGAGAACGGCACTCACCCTCTCGATTCCGACTCCGATGACGACTCAATGGTGATGAAACCAATCATGCAGAATGGAGTGGTCATTGACTATGTCCAAGATACCAATCTGTCCGACGGAAGAGAGGTTTTCAAATATGGAACCAATCCACTGGACAATGATACTGACGGAGATATGATGCCCGACTTTTACGAGTACTACAGGGGATGGAATGAAGACAATGACAACTGGTCTTCATACCTCAAGATAGCAGTAGTTTGGCAGCAGATAACTGCGACAAATTGGAAACCTGTGAATATCACCGGAAGCAGCATAGCAAGGCCTGAACTCTCTTGGACTTGGTTTACTCACGACGCAACCGACCCTTCCGATTCGGGACAAGATGCCGATAACGATGGATCTTGGGATTGCTCTAGTGGAAGTTGCGTGTATGTACCATACAACAACTTCCAAGAGTATTACGGACTTGTCAATGCGTCTCTCGCCTCTCCTTCTTTGGTCCGAAATGCAGGCCTTTTTGATTGCTCAGGAAACATAGTACAAGAATGGTGGCAGTTGCGAGAATCACTCTTGGGAACGTGCTCCGGAAGTGCTGCATTGAGTACGAACTACTTCCGAATGTACCGAGTTAATGATGCAGACATGCTCTATGCTCTTGTAATCGATGACAACGATTTGGACTACGAAGACGTCGACGCAAGCGATGATGTTGTACTGGTCAATGGGGCTTGGACGGACGACTATCAGAGATTCGCCGGCGATCAATATCATCTCCCTAATACAGGACTGGGAGAGTATGTGTATGGCTGGTGGCTAATCGACATTGACGGCGACCAGATAGCTGATGGCACTGACCCCAAGAATTGGGATACTGATGGCGACTGGCTGAACGACTTCTTCGAGATAGAGGATGACATGCTAGATGGCGTTAGAGGGAATAGTGGATCTCCCATCAGATACGATGACAGGACTACTAGTTGAGTTCTTGTGCATAGACTTCTGCGCACATCTATGCAGGGAGACAGAATACCTTCTCCTGATCAGCCAGTCGAAGACAGACTTCTCTTCCTACAAGAGAATATGGTGAGTTTCGTCAACCAATTCAATATGCCCGTAATTGAGGTCTCACTGGTCCTCTCTAAGTACATCCGCATAATCTTAGATTCGCTTGCCGAGGCGGCTCAGAGGGAAGGGGAGATATTGCCTGAGAATCTAGTCGAACCTTGGTCAATAGATTCTAATCCAGACGCGCCAACTATCGAATCATTCCCTCTCGAAAGGCTGCTAGGAAGCCTAGATCAAGATAGGATGGATATCCTAGATACACTGATTCGTAGCATACTCAATGAGAGCCAACTCCCTTTTGTCCCAGTATTGACTCTGCTACGAGAATGGGAGAGACTAGCCAGAACACAACTATCTCAAGCAGGCTCTCCGGGGCATTTATTCAGCCCCATTGAATTTCCTGAGGACTTCTAGCTACTATTCTCGGCTTTAGCTACGATACGGCTAGAGACCCACCATGCATCCGCAATTGACCACACCCATAGAACCGGCCACATGACGACAGATAGGATCAGAGGCAGTTGAATCAGAAAGTAACCGAAAGCCTTCCTGTGCTGACGATTGAAATGCTGACCCAGAAACAGGAACGGTACAAAGGACAGAATCATCGAAACAAGTGGACGCACTGCGCCCCACGGGCCAATTCCTCCACTTATCTCGTACCAAATCACGCCCAATACACCCAGTGCACTGCCTGAATCCGACTCCTCCTCAGCCGCTATGCTGACGACATACTCCTCTGCCATCGCCCGCCCCTTCAGTAACGAACGAATCAACCTGACGCCACTATGGGCATAGAAAAGCCGAACTATACCTCCTTACTCGTGATGCCGTGTCAGATGGCAAGTTGCTGATTACAGCATTCCCTATATTCTCTAATCATCCTAGCAATGTCTCACAAGATGTCCTCAATGAGATAGGACGTTTGGATACTGGAAGTATTGATGTAGAGGCCCAATTACTTAGTGTTGACAAGAAGGGTTCAGCCCTGACTTCACAAAGAATTCGAGAAGGAGTAAGATTCAGCGGAATCATCCATCTTGGACTAGCAGTAAGGAGGGAAAAGATCCACTTGGAGAGGGTCGCTAGGAACTTAATCGTCATGTCGGAGGCAGACAACTCTGGTCGGTTCATCGAATCTGAAGAGGTCGAGATTGACGGGCCGTTGAAGTTAGAGACAACTGCACCGATACACATTCTTGATGAAGAATTCGAACACAACGAACTTGTTGAATGGAGTATGGATGCTGGAGGATATGTCTGCAACGAGACTTTCTACAGAACTCTATTTGCTCTCGATGAGACAGACAATTTCGACATTCCAGCACTGTTTGTCCACCTCCCTGATTCTGATTTCATTCCCGTCGCTATACAAGCTGAGATAGTGATGCAGATTGCTAAATCCATGGTATTGAGGCCGACTTACAATGTCGTTGCGGCACTGTTGTTCGACCCTAAAGGGAGGATTCTCGCATGCAAGAGGCCCATTCAAGATGCTTGGGCAGGTTGGTGGGAGTTTCCCGGAGGAAAGGTGGACGAGAACGAATCTCCCTCGCAGGCTCTTTCTAGAGAAATTGAGGAGGAAATCGGCATTTCAGTCGAACCAAGAAACTTGGTCGAATCTATCTCGTTCGATTACGAGGATCGCACAGTGAGGTTGCAGATTTGGAACTGTGGCACCATCGATTCTGATTCAATCATCCTGAAAGAGCACGATGAATCTAGATGGTTATCTAAGCAAGAGTTGCTGGATGTGAAGTGGCTACCTGCGGACATGCCAATCATTGTCAGATGGATGGAAGAAGGAATACCGAACTAATCGTCGCCCATAGTGGGGTTTCCTCGCTTATCGAACCATTCCGCCGGTTCTCCCTGACCTGACATACTCAAGCCATCACCAATGATTCTTGGAACTGAATCTCTACCCGGATGCCATGTAACCCTCTCCAACCATCCCGCAAGACCCTCCATCTCAATTTGAACATCAATCTCGCCCCCCAGAGACCTTTCCTCGAGTACGAATGACAACTTCCCTGCTATCGCCGCTTGCCTAGAGACCGAGAATGACGTGAAATCTCCTTGCAGATTCATCGACATAGCATCCAGGGCTGTATCCAGTATCCTCTGATTGCGAGCCGTTTCAAGAAATGAATCAAGTGTTTCACACTCTCCTTCCAACACAACATCTTGACGAGTCTGAGGGAAATATGATGATTCAGGTACCGAGTCGGGCATCCAGTCAGGAAACAAACTCCTAACTGATTCAACAACAAGATCAGGATCCTCATGCGGACGAATTATGGTCGATAATCGGATGTCCGCCATGGCGTTGCCAGTCGATGAAGGCTCATGAGCGCTGCGGAATGACTCCCAAGAGCGCGAATGATTCAAAGACGCGACTTGCGACAAAGAGCCGTGACTGAACGCTCACCACTACTCGGAGTCGCTCTATTAGTCGCCCCAACTCTTTGTTTAGTGGCCATCAGATTTGCATTGGAGGCACTAGAAGACGTTCTTTCAGAAAACCCAACTCTGTTGTATTCTCTACATGGGGCAGCCCTAGTAGTTGGACTAATCATGTTCCTGAGGTATCGTAAAGTCGAGGATCATGAGTATCATCGCTCACAGGCAATTAGGAAACTATCTAGGACGTATTCCAGAGAGGATAGAGGACTTTGGGAGAAAGGCGATTCAGCAATAGAAAAATTGGAATCAAAGGCCAAGTCTCCCAAGAAGGGAAGGGCCGCATTACGTTCTATGCAACTCCAGAAAGGCAGTATAGGTTCGTTGAATCAAGAACGCCATGAAGAAGAAATATCCAATGACGAAGATCAACCAGAACCTCGTAACCAAGGAATCAGCACAATTGTAGACGATCAGGCTGTTTCAACACCAAAGGGACCGGGACCAATCGCTAGATTGTCTACTTGGATTAGCCGTAGTCTGGATAACTCTGCAAAGCGTAGGATGGAGAAGAAGCCGGCTAAGCCGGTAAAATCCAAGTCATCGAATTCCTCAGACATGTGGGCTAGTCCCGCAGACTCGAGTCTGGCCCGTTCTGTCTCATCTTGCCAGTCCTGTGGCGCTTTGAACAATGCAGGAACGGCATACTGCACATCATGTGGAGACCTACTGCAATAGGTGAGGTTGAAAACAGTCGAGTAGGAGCCCTCATCGGTGAGCATGCCCGGAAAGAGAGACTACTACGAGGTCCTCGAGGTCTCCAAGGATGCTACCGATTCGGAGATTAAGCGTGCCTTCAGGTCCCTAGCACGCAGATATCATCCCGACAAGAATCCGGAAGATGCTGAAGCCGAGTCTAAGTTCAAAGAAGTCCAAGAGGCCTATGCTGTCCTTTCCAACCCTGACGAACGCAAGAAGTACGACATGTTTGGTCATGAGCAACCCGGGGGCTCACCCTTCGGACCCGGTGGCTTCCAAGGAGTCAACATCAATTTAGACGACTTGTTCGGAGGTGGAATTGAGAGCATATTCAGCCAGATCTTCAGTGGAGGTGGAGTCCGAAGGAGAAGCCGAGGGACTGACTTACTATGGAATCATGAGGTCCCATTCCAAACGGTATTTGATGGAGCCGAACAGTCAATAGAAATTGAAGCACTGAATGAATGCGAAGAGTGCGATGGCAGAGGCTCACCAACTCCTGATGGAGTAAGAGAGTGCCCTACTTGCGATGGCAGAGGGAGGATTCAGCGAATTGAGAAGGCGGGCTTCTTCACTAAGCAAGTAGTTACAGATTGTTCTACATGCAGAGGAGAAGGACGGATAGTCAGCGATCCCTGTGGAGTTTGTAGCGGCGAGGGTAGATCGAAGAAGACTAAGCAAGTCACATTCACCGTACCTCCCGGTATTTCATCAGGGACTCGACTGAGGATGCGAGGTCATGGAGAAGCCCCTAGAGGAGCTCGAGGCGAGAGCGGTGACTTGTACATCCAGATTGAGGTGAATGAACACCCTTGGTTTGAGAGGGATGGAGCAGATCTTCTGATGGCACTTCCTTTGGGATTCGTCGAACTTGCACTGGGAACTGAGGTAATTATCCCGCACCCTGATGGAGCTGACCTCAGAATCAAGATTCCTGCGGGCTCCAACCCTGGAGATACGATTAATCTGCCCGGACGTGGCCTGCCAGGAGGAAGGAGAGGCAGAGGTTCTGTGACTGTGCTGTTGAAACTTGATATGCCTAAGAAAATCTCCAGATCACTAAGGAAATCACTGGATTCACTGAAGGGCGAGATTGGTACCGACTTCGATTCACTAGAGGATTCAATCAGAGACGAGGCGCATAGAAGGCGCCGAGGGTAATCTCTACCAATCCAACGATTCGTTGGGAACGGCAGCCAGAGGCTCTCCATTGACAAGTCCTGATAGATGGAAGCCGATTGTCGTCGGGGACCCTTCTAACTCGATTCCGACGAATGTCTTGCTTCCTGCGGGCAGTGTGTCGAGGAAGACTTCACCATCTTGATGCATCGTGCTAGGAGAGACAGATGAGATTCCAACTCCCGAACCCTCAGGAGCATGTACTCTGATTGCTGCTAACTCCCATGGTACACTCTCAACTCTGATTCCTATTAGCAGGTCAGATGCAGATCCAGCCACGTTCCACACACAGATTTCAACCCGCTCGGTCAGGTGTCTGATGACCGGTGAACCCCAGTCATCCACCACGGCTTTCCACGGACTTTCGCCCAACTGTCTTAACGAGTGCTCAATCTCTGCTTGGTCTACTTCGTTTGAGGCAAGGGCCGCAGATAGCCGCTGTCTGAGGCTACGTAATCTCCTCCTCTCATGCTCTTGGATGTCCGCTGCTAAAGGAGCACCTCGGAATATTGCATCTCGATTCCACCAGATTACCATTGCTAGAGGAGATAACAGAAGGAATCCAGCTAAGATGTAGAATGGTTGGGCTCTGTATGAGAGGTCGACAAACTCCTCCTCTACGGGCTCATAAGGTCCGTTGTAAGGTAATGAGAACTGATATTCTCCCACTCCTTGACCCATTCCCTGCTCCCATTGAACCCTCAGTACGTGTACTCCAGGAGGTACAATCATCATCGAACCATTAGTCGAATTCACTACCTCTCCAGTCTCTTGATCTAGAGTCATGAGGGTGAAAGAACCGGGTGAGTCTCCTATTCTTTGAATCCGAACGTAGGAACCATTCTCTTCGGTCACGGAGAAAGCATAGTAATCTGTGGTGTCAGAAGAATCGAGTGTTCCAGAGATTACCGAAGCCTCCAGATTCAGAACCTGCCATCTTGAATCCATATTGCCATGCTCCCAAATCATATCGGGGGCATCTCCTATCAAATCTCCATCTCTTGGGCTTAGCGACCTCAGCATCATTGTCCAAGCTGCGTTGATTCCCTGCGTGGTGAATCCGAACTCAACTGAAACTGTCTGCACAGAAGTCTCGAACACTTCTCCACAACCGCTTGCGATTGACGCCTGTGAACCATCTGCCTGATGCAGTGTGATGCTAACGCTAACCGCGCCCGTAAACGTACAATGAGGTTCCAGCAAAATCTTTGATCCCGAAGCAATCAGAAGTGAATCTCCCTGTGTATCCGAAGATGCTAGGTGGCCATGATAGACCAGCGAAGAATCTCCATAGAACGGCATTGGCGCTCCATGACTCCAAGGATTGCTTAGTTCTCCACCTCCAGGAGCTTCTATATCGTCGTCGTAACGAATAATCTCGAACTCGTAAGGCGAGTAGCCCGATTCGGAAGAATGTACTACTCGGAGCCACAATTCTCCCTCACTAGGGTATTCGAAGTAATGAGGAATGTGTGCAGCCTCTAGGGAATCCACCAATGACTTAGTCTGATCTGACCTGTGCCAAATCTCGATAGCCGTCTCATTTGCTCCTCTCAGTGAATTCAGTAGGATAACATCTCCTGAATCACCTACAATCATTACTGCGTCTTTGTCAACTTGATCCGCTAGTGCGCCCACATATAACACACCCTCGGAGATCATGTCCATTGCAGCGCAGTAATGTAATCTACACGGCGAAGAGGTGTTGATTCTAGGATAATCTCCTTGACCTCCCGGAGATGGCACGGTGTCAGGAAGATCATCTTGTTCAGTCCATTCATCCATGTGACTCAAGATTACATCTATTCGCAGGTCTCCTACATCTACGCCCTCATCTACAATAATCTCCCAAGAGAAATTTCCCCCGACCCAACCCGACCATTCGACTAGGTGAGAGTCTTGGTGCCTGTATTCCGAGCCGTCATACCACAGAACCAACTCCATTCCAGAGCAACTGACCTCAAGACAGGCTACAGAAACCCATACTGGACCGTCTGTCTGACTATCATCAGACAAGATGGTCACCCTGACATCGTCTTGTGCGTAGGCGCTTGGGCTGACTAGAGACAGCATCATCAGGAGCGAAAATAGCCCTGCCCATGTCTTCGCCATGCCACGGCGAGGCGCGTCTGCCTTAGAATCCTTCAAGCGAACCGCGTCAGTGGAACGCGCATGTCCGAGCGCCCGTTGGCTAGAGCAGCGGTCGCAAGACAACGTCTTGCAAGGGTGATGCAGTTAGGTGACAGAAACAGCCCAAAGAGCTGGACTCCGGCCCTTGTTACAAGTCCCAAAGACCCCGAAATACCAGTTTCGCTAGCACCATTCTCATCTTCTAGGGAATCGAAAAATCTCCCTGCCTCGATTACCATGGCCACTAGAGATAACCTGTGTTTCCCATTCGATTCAGAGGACACTTGGTCAGCAACTGAGGGACTGGTTCTACCACCAAGTCTGTCTGAGTCGGATTCTGGAGAGTTCAGCAGAGGGGGCGAACTATTAGCAGTAACATGGCAGTCAATGCACCATGACGAGATGCTGAATGATCCAGAACTGCAACCATCAGTAGTATGTCTTGCTGATTCAGTACAACTAGCACATAACCCTGGCTTACTTATCGATGCATTGTACACTCTCAGGACCAGATTCCCGAACTCATTGATTTGGACTCCTGGAATCGGCGGGCCCGACAATTGCTCTCTTCTGACCTGGATGGGAGTTGACTTGTTCGATCTAGCGCGTTCACGTAGAGCCAGTTCAATGGGTATAATCCTGTCAGAGAACGGCCCTAGAGTTCCCGAACAGACTCTGAATGAGTCACACGATATAGAAGTCCAAATTGAAGCTTGGAAGCGTGCGATTGGAGCTACTCGATCCGCTATACGGGATGGCTCACTGCGCGAGTTAGCCGAGCGCCAGAGTACCTCAAGCTCTCGCTCGGTAGAGAGATTACGCAGACATGACGTGAAGATGAGCCAATTGGGTGGAGGAAATGTAGGTCTAGAGAGAGTAGTTGGGCATGAGCGCAAACTCAGATGCCACACATACCAGAGCAGAGATGACCCGCTGATACAGGATTGGAGGGCAAGAGTGGCAGATTCACATATGCCACCAGAACATCAGAGAGACTTGTTGGTTCTACTCCCTTGTTCTGCAGTTAAGCCCTACAGGACATCTCAGAGTCACCGTAGATTCATTCCCAAAATTACCACTAATGCAGCCCACCAAGTTATGGTTACCGCACCATTGGGACTGGTACCAAGAGAATTGGAGGAGATTTGGCCAGCAGCCAATTATGACATTCCAGTCACAGGTGATTGGGATCTCGATGAGTTGCATGTAATCCGCAACATGCTGGATAGGCTGTGCTCGAGAGTTGGTTATTCGCGAATTATCAACCATTCAGGCGTTGATATCAATATCGAAGGTACTGAGGTAATTGATACCAGACAAGGAGATTCAGCCGGCTCACCCGAGGCACTAGATAGGTTGGCGCAAGCAGTTGATCGGGCAGATGAAGAAATGAGTCTGAATGCCATCAAGAAATCCCAGAACAGACTGTCGCAGTTGAGAGCACTTTCACGGTTCCAGCATGGGACCGATGCTTGGCTCGACGGTGCAGTCGTTCGAGGCAGACCTCCTATTTTCACAATCATGAATGACGGCGAGCAGATTGCTATGTGGAATCCACGCACGGGCCGATTTGCCTTCTCGAAAGCCTGTTTGCCGATTTTGATGAAGATAGGAGCCCTACCTAAAGTCGAATTATCTCCAGAATTAGATTGGAAGGGAGACCTATTTTCCAGCAATGTAATTGCAGCAGATTCCGATATCAGAGTTGGCGATGAGGTGTTGGTGTTGCAGAACGACACGCTTGTTGGATCAGCCAGAGCCGAGGCATCCGGATGGGAGTGGCCTAAGGGAGCGGGGAGGCTTGCTAGGAGCCAACACAGACTTTGAGCAATCTATGCCGCTGCGTAGCGATTAAAGAGGGAGAGCAGGTCGCCCGGTCGCCGAGGTGTACGATTTGTCACGCATGCATAGTGGAGGTAAGGGCAAGAGCGGCTCTAGCAGACCACATTCTTCCGAGGCTCCAGCATGGTCGGCTAACGATAAGGCGGAGATTGAGGAATTGATAGTCAATCTCGCAAACGAGGGCCATTCAACAGCTATGATCGGCACAATACTGCGTGATCGCCATGCCGTCCCGAATGTTCGTCTGGTAACTGGGGAGAGAGTTTCTGAGACATTGGCTAGAAACGACATCTCGGGCAGGTTTCCTGAGGATTTGATGAACTTGATGAGGAAGGCACTGAATCTGATGGATCACCTATCATCTAATCCAAAGGATTTACACAACCGCAGACAACTTTCTCTCTGCGAGTCCAAAATCAGGAGACTCGCTAAGTATTACATCGGTACTGGAAGACTACCACAGGACTGGGTCTACAAGCAAGACCAACTCCGACTGATGGTAGAGTAATCCGGCGCAGAGGATTTGTACTCCCACTGTGTAGCAGTGTTGTGCACACGCTTCTCGGGTCAGAGCCACTATCTGGGGTTGCTGATCAAATTTCTTCAGCCGCGGATCTGATTAGGAGCAATGACTCCCCCGTTCTCCTGCTGGCTGCTCCCTCGCTGCAGGGGGCATTAGCGGTAGCACCTATCGAAGCTGCCCTACTTGACTCTGGTTTACCTTATAGGAGGAGATTCAAGATGGAATCGCCAACGAATCCACCTTGGATTCATATTCTTGGCCCTGGGGATTTCAGCGGTTCGGCGTTGTCCAATAATCCATTCAGTCTTTCAATTTCAGGTACTGTTGTAGATGGACTAGCCGGACATCAAGGTGACTCTCGAAAAGGCCCCCTGACAGCAGTCGCACAAGCGCACGCATTAGCGGAGTCAATTTCGCCACAGGGCCAGAGGACCCGCCGCCTCAGACCTTGGGCCTTGTCTGGAAACTGGTTACATTCTGCCTTAGACACAACTTACGATCCAGTGTTTACTGCTCTGAGAGATGCATTAGTGGAGTGTGGTGCTATCAGGGTCGTACCACTGCCTGAGGTGCCGAATCCGAACATTTCCAACAGTAGTTGGATAGATTCAGATGCCTTCGAAGCAGTATCATCCAGATGGCAAAGTCTAGACATGGAAGGAAGGGCAAGGGCTCTTTCACATCTGATGCGTCCGGGGCTATCTCTAAACACGCCCTCTACTGCTAGGATGGAGGAGATAGGATGGCACTGTGTAATGGGTCCAGGATGGCGGACAGATCTAGCTGGACAAATTGCTTCTGCAGCATCTTTCTGGAAGAGCGATACGGCGGCTGTAGCTGCTAACAAGGTGGCCGATTCTCTCATTAGAGATGGAATCATTCCTCTATCCTGAGCATGTTCTCACAACTCGGACACTCCATCCTCAGAGGCCTCACGTCAGATTCTACCGCTACTTTAGTAGAACAAACTGGACACTGGATGCTAGGTCCTCTGGGTTTATTGGTCATTTTCTGAACAGTCTCATCCTTTGGAGAGACCAGAGCTACGGGGAAGACCAGAAACACCGATGAAAGCGAGACACCGAACACTATCGGCATAGGCATTCCAAGAGCATAAATCACGAGTGCAAGGCAGCCTAGTGTGATAACAGTCACCAGGGAGGGGAGACTTGTTCTTCGCTTAGTCAAGGTCATTGCGAACCCTATTCCAATCGAGAGGAACAATACGGACATTGCCGCTCCTATCAGGACCCCGTAGAGGATGAAGCCGGAGGGCTGGTACTCAATTCTGAAATCCAAATCGGGGTCGAGTTCGGACTCCTCGACGGTTATGACCTCAAGAACCACCCATCTCCTGTGCTTGTACTGAATTTCGTCAGAGGCCACAGCGCCAAGATCTTCAAACAAAGTAGCTTTCAACTCAGCTGACAATGCTATCTCAGTCCAGTAATCATCTTGAGAGGCTCTAACGAATGTCTCTACGAGAATCTGCCTAGCGCCTTCGGATGAGTCGTAAGTGTATGAGGTATCGATGACTATCGTAATCGAATCGGCACTGAAGGC
>CAYYAH010000001.1:0-30130 GCA_964470075.1 uncultured Candidatus Poseidoniales archaeon | reverse complement strand
AGAAAACTGGTTCAGAATCGTTAGTGAACATGTACCGCTTGCCCTCAATAGAGGGTGTAAAGTCGGATAAATCACCAGACATGACCGCAGGACCGATATCTTCCTGGCCGGAATCGGCCAATACCAAAGGAGAGAGGCTGGCCATGAGCATGCATAGTATCAACGACACCGAAACTCTGCGTGACACGCTGCCAAAGCCCGAATTCATACTCAACACTCCGTGTTGTTACCAATCACATTGCGCTCAAGGACCTATTTTAACATCGATGGAGCATCGTTCGTACATGGGCCGCGGGTTCTCTGAGGCGAGTCGCCTTTACACTCTCTTTATCGGCGCCCTTATCCTCAGTTCTCCATCACTCGCTACAGCCCAGATACCGACCGCAGAAATTACAGTTATTTCGACGCATATGCATGACCAATCTGCCTTTACACAGGGACTTGAGATGCATGACGGATTTCTCTACGAGAGTACCGGACTGTATGGGCAATCTAGTTTAAGACAGGTAGATCCGGAGAGCGGCGAGGTTCTGCGAATCACGAATCTAAACGAGTCCTATTTCGGCGAAGGGATGACCATCGTCAATGATGCCATCTTCATGCTGACTTGGAAGCAAGAAACAGTCCTCATATTCGATCTGGAATCCTTCGAATTAGTTGCTAACCTGAGTTACTCCGGAGAGGGTTGGGGATTATGCTACGACGGAGACTACCTCGTGATGTCAAACGGAACTTCCGATTTGACATTCAGAGACTCCTCTGACTTCTCAGTAATATCGACCATCACTGTGAGTGACGGAGTGGCCGAAGTTGACATGCTGAACGAGCTTGAATGTGTTGGAGAAGTCATCTATGCGAATGTTTGGGGCAGTAATCTGATTGTTGCTATTGACAAATCATCGGGAGATGTGTTGTACACTATTGATGCCTCTTCTCTATCTAATGGCGAGTCGGAAGATCCCAATGCTGTACTGAATGGGATTGCACATGTGCCAGAGTACTGTTCTGAGTGGAATACCGCAGGATGTAGCGACGCTTTCCTTCTCACTGGGAAGAATTGGAGCTCTATGCACTTGGTTTCATTCGCATCCGAAGAGCAGATGATTGAGTCAGAATCTGATTCAATGATTTTGTCGATTCTGAGCGTTATATGGCCCTTCTTAGTGATTGCAGTACTCATCATATTCCTCAGTTCAATGAGACTACTAAGTGCCTTCATGGGATTTCTCATCGTATTAATCACCAAGCGACAACCTGAACAGCCTTCGGAGATTAGCGATGTACTACCACAGGAGGCCGAGGAGCAGTGACTGATTCAGACGGAGATGAATTTGATGATTATAGTGCCATGGAACTGTGGCTGCATGACCTCTCAATTGATCCAGCCACTAGAGTGGCTGGCGGATTGATGATTTTCGTCGGGAGCCTGCTTGGACTTCTATTGGGCATTGCATTAATTTCAGCTAATGTTGGAGAGATTCTCTCGGGCCAATTGGATGGCTCTGACGGCGTTGCGGATGTCAATGGAACTGCCATTACCGCCCTGCAAGACAGTGGCACCGGCGGCGAGCCAGCAGAAGGCGTTACAGTCTCATTGATTGATTCTGATGGCCTGGTTGTTGGCGTTGATGAAACTGATTCTGGAGGCCGATTTTCTGTGAAGGATGTCCCTAGAAGAACTTCCACTCTATTGGTTGAACACCCAGGCAATCGTACAGTCGAAATCACTCTAGTTCCAGGGGATCATGGCCAGATTTCAGTCACACTAACTCCGGGGAATGGAGTCGATAAAATCGACATGTCGGGCGAAAGCCACCTTGCCGAATCAGTTCTAATTGGATCAATGATTGCAGCAATGACTCTGCTAGCTGGTCTAGCGGGAATGGTCAGCGGATTGGAGGCTTACAGAGGAGACCGCTACCGCAAGACATGGTGGTTGGCATTCTTCGGATTGTGGAGTAGAGGAATGATCTTCATTGGCCCAATGTTGATACTGATTGGCATGGGGATGGTGAACTTGTCCAAGGACCAGTTCACTGATTATACGGGAGACTAAGGAGGCCTTCTGTGTATCTGATTACCATAGAAGGAGGAGATGGCAGCGGCAAGGGGCTGGCCACAAAGATAGTCTCTGAGGTCCTTCAGAAGGAATTCTCATTCACCTCGGTAGAAGTGACTGGAGAACCTAGGAGGGAACACCCTCTGGGTAGATTGGCAATCGATGCTGTTCGCAAGAGAAAGATGCCGCCTGAAGAGGAGGCCGGACTTTTCGCGGCCGATAGGGTAGACCATTCTCATGGCTGGATACTTCCAAGACTCGAGGAAGGCAAGGCCGTAGTCAGTGAGAGAAACATTCACTCTTCCCTTGTCTATCAAGGAATTGTCGGAGGAGCGGGAGTAGAACGAGTCGCGAATATGAACTCAGCAGCCTTAGTGCCCGACCTATGCATCTGGGTCGACTGTAATCCTGAGGTTGCCATGAAGAGAATACAAAGTGGAACCCTCAGGGCTCTGAGCGATAAGGAAGAGTACTTCGAAACCACCGACCTTCAAAGAAGAATCAGGCAGGGATATGCATCGCTACTATCTGGAGAGATTGAGATGCCGACACCATTCGACATGGGCGCGCTCATCGGACCTATACTGAATGAAGGAACTGAAGCCGAGTTCAGAGTCGAACTTACTAGGAGGATTCGCAGATTTATCCACAATCGCCACCTGCCTCTGAATGTCGATGTGGAAACGGTGGAAAGGCATCTAATTCGAAGACTCCTAAGGACAAGAAAGGGCCAGACCACTCTAAGTGGCATTGGAGTCGAGCCTTATGGATCGAGCCAAGATTGGCTCGGAGGTTTTGCACCTTGGCGAATTCTACGTGATGCCCAGAAAGAACACTCATCAGTGCTAGGAAATCTTGCCAAGGACTCTAGGGTAGACATCTCGAGGAGCATATTCTCTCATTCGATGTCTTCAGTCTGTGGGACACTCTCACTTGTACCATCTGCAGATATCTCAGAGCTACGCGCTGCACTAGGGCCAGTTAGGACAGTCTCCGAGCGCCACACTCAGAGAATAGTCAAGTACCTCCACGAGCATACTGACTGGGTCCACAAACACAAGTCCCTACTTGGAAGAGATGCACCACGATCCCTGCTCAGGCAGCGTTACAGAGCAGTAGGGATGACTATGCTTGCAATATGGCCACTAAAGGAAGCAATCAGGAAGTGGATAGAAGACAATCCCACGACTCATCTCAGATATTCCATGGGGCAGATAGTAAGATCTGGGCAATACCCATCTGCGATTAATGATACTCTAGCTAGGATTTCTCTTCTCGGACCGGGAGTAGATGGTGGCAGCGCACCGGCTGGACCTAGTGGACTTGTGACTTGGTGGCAAGGCTCTGCATAATCACTTCATCATCAGTCTGGCATTGGCAGGGAGAGATACTCTCGCCGCATCATCATCGAAGAAGGATGCACGAGCGCACAGGGCAGCCGCGAACCACCAACCAATAACCAGACCTGAGAATAGTCCCGTGATTACTCTAACAGGATTAGTTGATTCATATTCGGTAAGAAGTTGGGTAAATCCGTCTACCCCCATGGGTACAAGGCCGAGTCCAATTAGCAATAGCATGGCTACCATTCTTCTGTCTTTGAGATACAGAGGCTCTAACATCTCGTCAGGAAAAACCGACAGGAAAGTATCGCGAACAGTCCATCTGTTTAGACCTCTGAGGCCGAACAAAGCAGCTCCAATAACCAGTCCTAGGAAGATGCCTACATCTCTAGTGCAGACCGGCATCTGGTTCCCATTAATTTCCCAAGAACGTTCGTGCTTCTGATGGCAATTCAAATCGCCAAAGGCGTAGACAAAAGCCCACAACGGATTCAAATCCGACCAAGCAAATGTTCCTCCATGAGCTGATTGGTCATGCCCCAAGTCCGCATTTTCTCCGTGATCCTGATTGCCCCAACTACTCTCACTAGCGTAGTCCAATGCATTAGCCCGGCCAGATAGTTCTGGAACTGTTCCTTCTGGCAACAGAAGCGGAGCTAGGAAGCAAAGCAACAGATACGCCCCAATCGCAGCGGCGACGTTTCTCCCAACTTTCTGCTCACGATCACGGCTAGATAGCCCATTGCGCCCAACCATGATTTCAGCATTACTCAGTAGCATTTCATGTTTATTCCGACTACCCTTGAACTCTTGAGCGATAACCGCATCCGGTGATTGTGGCCGACTTGGGTGCTAGGGATGCTCTTTGGCTAGGGATCGTTGTAGGTTCCATGGTTGCAGTCATGGGTTCATTCATCGTCATCTTCCTCAGTGGCCTCGATGACCCAGATGTTCCGAAGGCCGTTCGCTCAGGTGTAGTTTCAGGTCTAGCAGCCTCGGTTATCGTGACTACATTCGCCCTACATCGATTGAGAGAACAATCGGCATCTGGCAGAGACATGGCATCTATCAGAGAGGCAGAGGTAATCAAAGTCAGAGCAATACTTGCTCCGATAGAAGAAAGAACGTATGTTTTTGCCTCTAGATCTTGGTCAGTAGAGCAGCAGATACGACGAGACAGAGGAGTCTTGGTAGTGGATTTGCATGGTCTAGATACACCTTCAGCCGCAGCTCTGGTGGATATGTTGTTAGAGAACAGGGCAAGTCTTGGTCGCCTGAAATTAATTACTGGACATGGGGATGATACTCGTCCAAAATCTGCTGACCCTGGAATTAGGCCAGCCGTCATTCAACGACTCAAAATCGGGGCAGAGAATGCCGAGTGGCAGATTATTCAGAAGTCAAGCTCATTAGTTCTTAGACCGATGGGAAGGGCACCAAATCCTAGACAATGGGCCACACGCTTCGCTGTGTTCGTAATCCCAATGACGGGCGCCATGACACTGGCCTTTCGAGACTTGGCAGGCAGCAGTTTTGAGGAGCAAGGAATGATGTTCGGCGCTGCAGCAGGAGTATTGATGACGGGATTACTATCCAGCTACAGAGACCGCACTTCCTAGGAATAGTCCGGAACTCCTTCACAACACGCCTCGACCACTCTGCGGCATCTCGGACACTCCATGTGCTGCCTCATCGGAATCGCCGATCCAGTGAATCCGCATCCGCACCTTATGTCTTCACAGTGGTCTATGTCCACGAAGGCCCCTGAGGCAGAGGGCACAAATCAGTTGTCCATTCCAGAACCCAGTCTCTCCAGTTCAGAAGACAGTAGGGCAATCAACCAATCATGCAGCATTTCACTACCCATCTCAGAGAGTGTTGAGTTAAGGAAGGCTGCAATCAGTACTCTTCTGGCCTCTGATGGATCCAATCCTCTGGCTTGCAGATAGAATAACTGATTTTCATCCAGAGGTCCATTGGCAGTACCATGGCCACAACCCACGACCTCATGTTCGAGAACTTCCAACTCTGGTATCGAATCAGCTTCAGCATCTTTGGAGAGTAGAAGATTGTGGAAAATCTGAGCTGCATCGGCCCCCTTTGAACCATCCATCACCTTCAGCATCCCTGTACCTACAGTCCTACTGTCGCCACCACATGCCGAATGCCAAGAGAGTCTGCTGAAAGTCTCAGGTGCATCGTGTAGAATCTCTACATGATGGTCAAGATGCATTGAACCGGCCCCTAGAACTGACCCAAGAACTCGGACACTACCTCCAGATTCTTTCAGGAGATATCTCAAATCAGCCTTGGTTCTATCTGACCCTGATGAAACGGTACCTGCACGAATCTGAGCATCTCTGCCGATATCCCAGGAATCCACTCTGAGCATCGTACCTTGCTGCATGATTCCGACCACAATGTCATTGATAACACTCCCAGGGCCTATCTGTCCTGTCTTCAACAGTCCAAACCAATCTGCAGCCCCTCGAACCCGAGTAATCAGTTCGAACTCACTCAGACTTCCTATGTCCAAATTCAGGTGAACCGCAGAGCTACCTTCTCCGGTATCGATGTCGAGTAAAAGAGGCATATCTGTATTGAATTTCGAATCCACTTTGACTTCCCATCCAGAAGTTGCTGTAATCGCTCCAAGAAATGCAAGAGTAACGGGGTCTGAATCAGGCAAGTCACCCAGGGATGAATCAACGCACTCTAGTGAAACTCCCTCTGGAGCAGGACTACCATCGAGTTTGGTTATCGAGACGGCAGCCGAACCAACCTCTGGAACTTCCGTTACATCTCCCGTGGGATGAATCCTTCTCCAAGGAGTGTATCTCCATAGATGATCAGCCCTCTCGGGCTGGGGGAGCGATAGATAATCAGCAGCAGTTTGCAAGCTACCACCTCAGCCTATGCTTCCTTCCATCTCAAGGGCCATCAGTTGATTCAATTCAACTGCGTATTCCATTGGCAACTCTCTGGTAAATGGCTCGAAAAATCCGTTTACTATCATTGCCAGAGCCTCTTCTTCGGAATGGCCCCTGCTCATCAGATAGAACAACTGGTCATCGCTGACCTTGGAAACGCTAGCCTCATGCTCACACCTTGCAGTTGGATTTGCGACCTCCATGGTCGGATAAGTGTCAGAGCGACTTTCTTCGTCTAGAATCAGTGCATCGCAAACTACATTCAGTTTGCAGTTCTCAGCCTTCGGAGATACTGTGACTTGCCCTCTATATGTCCCCCTTCCTCCATTCTTGCTTATGCTCTTGGAGAGAATCTTACTGGTAGTGTTGGATGCCAGATGATGGATTTTCGCCCCCGCATCCTGATGTTGCCCATCTCCTGAATATGCAACCGAGATTACCTCTGCATGAGCGCCCTCTCCCTTCAGTATAACAGCTGGATACTTCATCGTCAACTTGCTACCAATGTTTCCATCCACCCACTCAATCTTTGCATTCTCATGCGCAATACCTCGCTTTGTGACTAGGTTGTACACATTTGCGCTCCAGTTCTGAACAGTCGAGTACCTGATGTGAGCCCCAGGTAGCGCAATCAACTCGACTACCGCAGAGTGCAATGAGTCGGTCGAGTAACTTGGTGCCGTGCAACCCTCGACATAGTGTATGCTACTGCCCTCGTCGGCAATAATCAGTGTCCTCTCGAACTGTCCCATGTTCTTCGCATTGATTCTGAAGTACGCTTGGACAGGCATTTCGACATGAACTCCTTTTGGCACGTAGATGAATGATCCACCAGACCAAACTGCAGTGTTTAGAGCCGAGAACTTGTTGTCAGTAAGTGGAACTACTGAGCAGAACCACTCCTTGACCAAATCAGGGTATTCTCTAAGTCCGCTATCCATGTCTAGGAAGATGACGCCCTGCTGCTCCAAGTCCTCACGGATACTGTGGTATACTGCCTCGGATTCATACTGTGCAGTAACTCCAGAGAGCCACTTTTGCTCAGCCTCTGGGATTCCCAATCTGTCGAAGGTATTTCGGATCTCTTCTGGGACATCATCCCAGTCTTTTTCGGTTGCTTCGGATGATCGCAGGTAGTAGCAAATAGAATCAAAATCAATTTCATCGAGTGCACTTGTATTGCCCCACTTGGGCATCGGACGCTCGACGAAGTGCTTGTATGCCTTGACGCGGAGTTCAGTCATCCATTCCGGCTCTTCCTTGAGTTTGGAAATCTCTCTGACTACTTCTTCGGAGAGTCCGAAGTCGAATCTGATGGTCGAATTCTCAGTGTCATTCCATCCTGCCTTGTAGTCCCCTACGGCTTCTCTGGCCTCTTGATTTTCGGGCATTAGACGACCTCCTCTGCTGCGGCTGCTTTTTCAACCCAGTCGTAACCGTTCTCTTCGAGTTGAGTCGCCAACTCGGGGCCGCCTGAAGCGACGATTTTGCCCCCAATCAATACGTGAATGAAGTCCGGCTTAACATGCTCTAGAATCCTTGAGTAGTGGGTGATTATCAAGGCGCCTGAATCAGTACCTCTGACAGCCGCATTAACTCCTGATGCAACAGTCTTGATTCCGTCGATGTCGAGTCCACTATCTGTCTCATCCAAGATTGCGAGTTTAGGCTTTAGCAGCATCATCTGGAGAATTTCGAAACGCTTCTTCTCGCCACCACTGAATCCGTCATTGACATATCTAGAAAGGAAGCTGCGAGGAATATTCAACTGGTCCATCGCCTCATTCAATTCGTTCCTGAACTCGGCACCCTTGGCTGCATCCTCTCCTCTGATACTCGCTACTGACTTACGCAGGAAGTTGCCCACCTGGAGCCCCGGAACAGCCTGAGGATATTGGAAAGAGAGAAACACTCCTTGACGCGCACGCTCCCAAGGATCCTCTTCGAGTAGACTTTCTCCATTGAGTAGAACATCACCCTGCTCGACTTCGTAATCAGGGTGCCCCATAATCACATTTGCTGCAGTAGTCTTGCCACTTCCGTTTCGACCCATAATGGCGTGAACTTCTCCCGGGAGAATCCTCAAATCTATGCCTTTGAGAATGCTTGTTTCGTTTATCCCGACATGCAAGTCTACAATTTCCATCAAGGCGACGGCGCCCTCGGATACGGCTGTCATGACATTCTCCCGGAATAGATCCCTTTTGAATGTCTGCTTGAGTTTTCGGTCACCCTAAAATCACACCACCACTTCGCCTTGCTCATGGATCCAACACGTGATTCAGAAGAGTCGGCTGCAGATTCTCTTGAAGAAGCCTACAGGGCTCAGATAGAGGAGGCCATGAGGAGAGAATCAGAGCGACGGACTCTAGAGTCTCATGACCCCGAGGAGATAACCAGATTGGAAGCACTTTCCCTAGTGGATTTGGCAAATTCAGATGACCCGGATCTTGTACCAGCTCTGATGGCCAGACTTGGTCCAGTCAGAGCAGCATTGGATGGACATGGAGGAGGATTGGTGGTGACCCAGAGCAGAATCGAGAATACTCCAACAGGAGACCATCTTGCATTAATTCTCGACCTCGATGGCGCCTGTGTTTCGTGTGGTGCGGCACCTGGTACTCTACAGGGAATCCAAGATGACCTATTGATTGATCCCGAGGTAATAGAGGTTCTATTCAACTCGGGTATGCTGGAATGGTTCGACGATCTACAGCGGGAGTTTGTTCTCAAACACGGCGGAGTGACCTTTGTCTAGTCAATTAGCGAAGTAATGACTTTCATTGCGCTGTGGGCAAATCCGAGAACAGTGACTTCCTCGCCGTCGACCAAAGATGCATGTTCTCCAGCCATTCCTGCTAAGTCGTATGCTCCAGCCTTACCTTTCCAAGAACCGCTCGAGACGAGATTCGCCAACACACTTTGAGATAATTCATCGAACTCAACCACTGCAGAATCAGTCCAAATATCGGCCGTCCATCCTCCGTGCAGAATTTCCGTTCCCTTCCTATAATGTCCGGGAGAGTATAGTATTGCAGTAGAAGACCACACACGATGCCCCCTTCCTGAAAGTCCTAGCAACATACTGGTGGCCATCAATTCATCATCTGGCTGGCCCAAGGCAATCAATGGATCTGTGGGGTCTTCGACTAGTGTATCTGAAACGACGACAAAATCAACTTCCTCACGACTTATTGCAATTTCTTGTGCAGCCGATTTCGCCTTAGCAGAGCAAATCAATTCTACCCGCTCACACACATCGATTCCACTCGAAGGATCAATTTCCTCAGAAGTCAAAGCTCTGGATTCGAATCGTGTAGATTCAGTTACAACTCCGGACAGAATCTCGCGCCTACGCTCGGATGCAGAAGCAAGTAGAATTGACACCATGAGGACCTCAGAGAACTATCCGCTTATCGCAAACTGGGCAGTTTACTGATGAATTGCCCATTGCAATCTCGAATCTGCTAGAGCAACTAGGACAGATTACTGGCATGTTCAGAGGAGGCGGTGCAGGCGGACCCGGTTCACCACTTCCCTGAGGCGCAGGCATCTCTGGTAAAGGCAGAGTGGCAGGGGGCATCTCTGGCGTAGAAGTAGGAATTACCACTTCTTCTACTAATTCGACTTCCTCCGATTCTTCGGACTCAATTTCTGCTACCACCTTGATGTCAGAATCATCGACCACATCTACCACATCCTCCTCTAACATCACAACTCCCGAGGCAACACTTCTGTTTCTTCTGACCCATCTGAGCCCTCTAGCTGAGAGACTCACTAGGATGACAGTGCAAAGTAGCAGCACCGCGATAGCAAAGCCACCAAGTAGGATGTTGAAGTTCTGTTCATCTAGGCCTAATTGGTGGCGTAATTTCTCTAGTATAGAATCTCCGACTCTGTTGGGATCGTAATCATCAATCACTGCTCTAATCTGCCAACCACTAGCAGAAGTATGGATAAACAAAGTCTCACTACTCGAAGGGGACCTGTCAACTAAGTACAGATTGCCAAGATTTAGCCTATCGTAAATACCAAACCATCCTTCTTCGGGGTCGATGATTCCGTAGTTCACCTGTGGACCAGTAGGGCCAACTAAATCGAATAGAATCTGGACGCCCCTACTCGTCTCAACAAGATCGATAGTCGTCATACCCCTAGCAGGGAATGTTGCAGTCAGATTTTCGATTGCATTGAATGACGAATCGGCAATCATTGCTACCATCTCGGCCTCCAATCCCTCGCCCTGTTTCCAAGTTGCCACTATCCTCTCATCATCATCAATCACAAACACCTTCATCTTGGCAAGAGTAACATCATCAGCTATGGATTTTCTGAATGTCCAAGATGACTGCTCAACCATTCCGTGCGCATACCAAAGACCATGCCTCTCTATTCCTGTCGAATCGCTTCTAGTCGATTTGTATAGAAGATGTGCGCCGTCATCATCTCCGAACTCCACATCAAGAGATGTAGTCTCTCCAGGAATCAAATCAATCTCATCTACTACATTCGGAGTTAGTGACCAGTCTGAGGACTTAGTAGGCGCGTCCGCATGTAGGATGAAAACACTAGTCTGGTCACCGAACGAGCCACCAGTCATCATTTCTCTATGGTATCCTGAGACGAGTATCTCCGAATCGTCTACATCGATATCTATTCCCCAATACTTCCCGTCAGATAGCAGGATTGGCTGCATCAGGTCCTGAATTGGTGTCATTTCACAACTTGCATCGATTGTAGAGTAACTAAGTGTCTGCCTGAAGTAACCAGTGGAGTCAATGAAACGCCTAGTCCAAACAATGTGAGCCCAACCATCCTCTGTACTACTGAAGGCGAGATCACCTGACCACATCTCATCCAATACATTCGTGCATGAGGTCAACATCCTATTGGAGTTCAGCCGATACAGAGATAGCACTCCCTCTTTTTCAGTAATTACTAATCCCTCATCATCCAGATCTATCAGCCTGATTGGAACTTCTCCAGTACCGAATGTCATGGATCGAGAGCCAGCTAGAGTAGATTCATCGACGAGGACTGTTGACTCTACTTGGTTGTTCGACCAGTCCAAATCTGCCAGTCCAGACCCGGCAATAGTTACTCTGACGTGGACCGGTCCAGACCCGTTCACGCGATGCGCGAAGGAGATTTGCGAGGCACCCTGCCCCATCACAAGTGGAATCGCTGTCGAGGATACCAGTACCCATCCGAGGCCATTGTGTATCTCAAGAGAAGCCTCAACACTCGTTGCGTCGGTCGAACCAAGATTGTCAACTCTAGCCGTAATCAGGAATTGGTCGTTTGGTCTTGGAATCGGAGGCTCAGTTCTGATGGCCCCATCTCTGAATGCAAGATCAATTCCTTGGGGCCTTTGAATCACAGGGAATGTAATCGACTGATCGTTATCCGTCTCATCCAACTCCTCAATTGTATTCGCAGGGTCGAGGGAAACCAACACAGTCTTGTCTCCAATAGTGGTTGGATTCCAATATAGGACCACCTCAACGATATCTCCACTATCGATGCTGGGTAGCACCATCTCATCCTTACGAGCTCCATCTTCGTACAGTGAGATCGCTAAGTCGGAGGCAGTCATATCACCATCGTTGCGGATTTCTGTCCTGATCTCAAGGAATGTATTGACGTACGTCTCACTGATGGGTGTTCCATACTCCTCTACTGACAGCCCAGTCCTGAAAATCAGATTAGGCGCTGGCGGATCATTATCGACCTCGACAACTCTCTTGACTTCCTCAGAGTAGATTCCGTCGCCGCTGACCATTCTGGCCGAGATTCTGTAGAAGCCATCATCCACGTTCTCTGTGTTCCATGTTACAGACCAGTCGCCATTGGAGCTGCCACTACCTCCGAATGTCTGTGCAGTTTCCCAAGGCTCCGTACCTATTCTCCATTGAACGGTGCCGCCATTGACCGATTCCCATGTGCCGAAGACATTGACACTACCTGAAACAGCCTCTTGGCCACTGGGGCCTCCCATTGTTACCGCTACGAGGCCGACTTCGTGCTTCTGCTCTACAACCTCACTCCACTGTTCAAATTCATTTCTGGCTTGAGCCTCTATGATTACTTCGATTACCTCAATCTCATCTTCAGAAAATTCTGGCAGAGTGAATGGAGTAGTCCAGTTAGTCGTACCTTGCGCTGCATGCCAGTCGACCAATACGACCTCTTGTTTCGGTTCCCCCTCAGGCCTGTGAGAGTAAGAAACTCTGACTGATACCTCCTCAATCGTGCCGTTAGTATCCTTGTCCTCGTCGATGTGTCCTCTGGCGCTGTAAGTCTCACCCTCGACCAGCCAAGCATCTTCTTCAGGACTCTCCATTACAACCCATTCTCCAGAGCCTGTAGGTGGAGGTTCTGTTCCATTACCAGGGCCAGGGTCAACGTTTCCTCCAAGCATGGCATTCAGAATCAGATTGCCATCGATGATTCCAAATCCGTAGTCTTCGTTCCATCTGTTACTGATATCGGGAAGAGATGCCTGACCACGAGTCTCGGAATTGTTCTGTAGAAGGTCCTTGACTTCTTGAGGCTTCAAACCATCATCGATTTGGAGCATGACGGCAACAAATCCTGCTACCGCAGGGCAAGACATACTGGTTCCCGTCAACTGAGTGTAACTATCCTCGGCCAGAGGCTTGGGAGCGCCCGGCAGAGTGCTGCTTGAAGCAGCATGCTGCGCTGACATGATGTTAGATCCAGGAGCTACTACCGTGGGCTTGAGTTCTTCCCACTCATTGTCATCGCCATCATCCTCTCTGGGTCCCGAGTTTGAATAGGATGCAATCATATCGTCTCCACGCTCAATGGTGTTCTCATCATCGATTGCTCCAACCGTGATAGCACTGTCAGAGGCTCCGACCGAAGTCACCCTGCGCTTACCATCGTTTCCGATTGCAGCTACGGGAACTATCCCAGCTTCAGCCGCAGCATCTACTGCCCTAGCATCGGCATTTGTACCGTTATCTCCGGGATCATCATCCCCGCCGGGGCTAGCGGAACCGAACGACATTGACATCACTTGAATGCCCTCGCTAGAATCGTTATTGCCCCAATCAGTATCGACATTGTCAACTACCCACTGAATGCCCCTGAGGGTTGCAGCGGAATTGGTAGCACCAGCATCAGTCATGACCTTGACATCGACTAGGTAAGCTCCAGGGGCGTATCCTTGGTTTATTCTACGGGAATCTCCTGTACCTAGGGCGATTCCTGCAACATGAGTGCCATGCCCGTCCCCATCATCTGGGTCTAAACTACCATCGTCACAGTCCTGTGAACTCCACGATGTGGCGTCGCAACCTGCCAACCACTTTGGATCAGCCAATTCGTCCGGATCCTTCTCATTGTCATTGTTCGAGTCGGAGAAGTCATCGAGTGAGAAATGCTCGTTGTCTACACCGGTATCAAGAATCGCAATAACAACGCCTGAGCCATCGTAGCCGAAGTCTCGCATAGTCTCATCAAAGACTTCCGAATCTCTCACCTTGGAGCCACGAGTGGCCTTGTCGAGTAGAGGGACAATGACATTCTGCTCTTCAATCATCACCACTCCATCGAGAGACCAGATGTCAATCAATGAACTGACCGGGACATGATCGATGACAATTGAATCAAGGATGCCAAGAGGGTCGAACCACGATCCCTCCTCATCCCATCCATGGTCGTACAGAACTTGCTTGATTGCACTGATGTCTTCGGTTCCCGGATGCCATGAATAATCCACTACAATTGCAACCGTTGGGAGCCCATCTGCCCCGGTTATCGAGGTGGTGGAGACTGAATTCCTCTGGCCGGCAATCACTCTCTGCAACCTGTCATCCATCCCATTGGAATCTAGGTCGTACCAGTAGCCGAACCACCACCCGGGTTCCTCAACTGGCCAGCCGGCCCCGGGAGGAGGGAATCCAGGAGACCGATCTTTGTCGAGACAGATACTATCTCCACACATCAGAGGGGGTAAATCCGCATCAATAGAGCCATCTGATATGCTATCCGAAGGTTGATTTGGCGAGGGTACCAAGGCTCCAGCAGCCACTGAGACATCCATCACGAACACAAGAAGCGCGATGATTAGCGGAATCCTCATCCTAGTGCTATCTGGCATGGCTCTCACAGAGAGCCAAACTCGGATGCTGTATAATCCCAACCTGTATCGGCGTAGTCTGGATGCGATTACGGCCACTTGAGATGGGAGCCAGAGAGCGTACATCTGAGACGACAGATTTCACCATCCATCTCTGTTACAATCTCGCCGTCACATGTAGGGCAGATAGCATTCTCAGACAGCTCCTCTAGCCATGCCCTTCTAGTTTCCAACTCATCCCCCTCTTCTCTGAGACGCGTCATTATTCTATTAGCGGCGCCGTGAAGCGGTTTTCCTGCTATGGCCCAAGGATCTTCTTCCAGACTACCCATACGACTCTTCGCTTGCTCTCTCATTGCAGTAGAACGCTCTGCGCCAGAGGTTCCCGAAGGTTCGTCTAGGGAGCTCGGCGCGCCTCGCGCCAGCGGTCTTGCGAGCAGATACGCTAGGAAGAATCCGCCGACATGTGCCATGTGGGCAACATTAGACTGTCCAGCAGTCGCAGTTTGTAAGTCGTAAATCTGCCAGACCTCAAGTCCAAGTCTAACGAAGACAATTAGCCAAACCGGCCATGCCCTAATCAAGAATAGTAGTGGGAACTCAATCTTATCTTCTGGCCAGCATGCCATGTATGCCCCCAGTAGCCCGAATGCCGCTCCGCTGGCCCCAATAGCAGGGATTGATGACTCTGGATGAGTTAGAATCCATGCGATGTTACCTCCCATGAATCCTAGAGAATATGCTACAATCCACCTACGAGCGCCAAGGCGCTGTTCCAAGGGGACTCCGACCAAAGCCACGACGAGTATGTTTCCAAGAACATGAACCCAGTCAGCGTGCAGCCACGCTGCAGTCACCATTCGGTAGGACTCTGCTGTATTTGTCATAATGTTCGGCTTGATCCCCATAGAATCTATCACCCATGATTGACTCATTGCAAAGCCCCCCAATGTCGACTCTGCGAACTGAACAAATGAGACTAGGAGGAGTGAGAGAACTGTTGCTAGCGCAACGCTGGTCTCAGAGCGCACTGCCCACACAAATGGAGCAACCGCTGCGCATAGTATTGCAGCCAGCAACAAAATATCGAACCAATCAAATGCACTCATTCGACTTCCCCTTGTCCCTGCGCCTAGGTCTATGCGAATAGCCGCTTCGTCGTATGGAATCACTCAAACGATACAGCATACTCCCGGACTCATGGCAACAGGCCCGATGCTACAGGCGTCAGGCATCTCCGTCGATAGAGGAAGTACGACAGTACTCAAGGGCGTTGATTTCGAACTCTCATCAGGGGAGATTGTTTCTCTCACTGGAGACAACGGCTCAGGGAAGACCACCATGCTTGAGACATGTGCAGGAATACTACCTTTGTCCGCAGGAGTGGTTGATAGACAGAGCGAATCTGGAAAGATGGAAGTTATCCGCGATCACGAAGGGAGAAGGAATCAGCCCCCGCCGACCGGCCTGACTCTCCAGAGAGATGGAATTTGCGGTGAGGAAACTGTTGAAGAGAGGCTTGAGGTTGCACTCAAGGTCGCTGGTAGAGAAATGTCCGAACCGTCTGCTTCGGATGCTCTCAGGGACTGGGGGCTCGAGCACCGCAGGGCCGACAGAGTCGCTCAGCTTTCTGGCGGACAGCGTCGTCGTCTGGCAGTTCTGTGTGGTTTGGCTCCAGCAGCATTCAGTGCAAAGCCCAGAGTAGTTATGCTGGACGAGCCATCCGAAGGCTTGGACCGAGACGGCAAAGAACTCTTGATTGGCTGGTTGAGGGGGCTCGCACAAAATGGCCACGCAGTGATGGTGGCGACTCACGACCAAGCGATTATCAATTGCTGTGACCGCGAGATGGAAGTCGCAAACGGAAAACTGAACGAGTCAAAAGGCAACTCTGAAGGAACACCTTCCGACTTGCCAGAACCACTCCTGCCGGTTGAGCAAAGCGTGCACGGAGCACTGATTCGATGGGCAATCAGGATGGAGACTAGGAATCCACTAGATACCATTGGTAGAGCCGCACCTGCTCTAGTCGCTCTACTACTATCTTACGCGCTAGTAGGGGAAATTGACATGGCTCATGTCGGAAACGACCTAGTCGCTGCCTTAGTATTGGCTCCAGCATTCATCACCGCAGTCATCTCACCCGCACTAACTCGCCGTCTCGCCGAAGAGAGATGCGGGGCTTGGTGGAATGCTATGATTGGACCTAGCGCAAGGCAGACCTACTCCTTGGTTGGAGCCTCAATTATACTGCCCTTACCGATAACGTACCTTGCTTGGGCAATATTGGTTGATCCCTCAGAATTCGCTAATCACTCCGAAGTCACTCGCTGGCTCTGGCTACCTGCTCTGATTATCATCGATCTCGCAGCAGCAGCAGCGGCTTTGCATTTACTGGTTGCAGATCTGCGCAGGGCCTCAGCCGCTGCTGCCTCGTTGCTGCTACTAGTTCTCGTCTGGCCATTCCTACAGCTGACCGACGCACTATCTCTGATGATGACCGATGGGATGTCATTTGGACTGAGTATCGGCGACCCTCTAATCTCCTGCATCATTGCAAGCCTAATCTCCGCAGCAGTCTGGGCAGTCGCAGTTTTTCTACCTGATGCCTGAGAACTAGCATTGATGACTAGCAGCATTCTCGCACCCTCATGATTGGAGTCTCAAGAGCGGGCATCACGCTCATGGCGCTTGGCCTCATAGGGGCTACTCTGACTCTACTTTTGGGCTTCATTTGGGCTCCTACAGTCGACCCTGAAGCGTGGAATTCTCCTGAGGCATACAGGATTCTCTACTGGCATGTCCCATTTGCTTGGACATCTTTCCTCGCATACTGCACCCTTTTCGTAGGCTCATTAGCCTGGTATGTTAGGCGTTCGGAACTCGGATGGAGGATGATTTGTACGGGTTCTGATTTGGCCCTGCTGTTTGGACTGGGAGTAGTCATCTCAGGCCCTATATGGGGTTCAGCAGAATGGGGAGTCCCTTGGGATTGGGGGGACTTGAGACTCAACACCTACGGGCTTTTGACTGCAGTTTCGGTGTTCTTAGTTCTGGCGAGAGGCTCTCAGCCTGATGGCCAAGGGACTAGAGACACCATCGCTGCAATCGGACTCTTTGGGTTCGCCCTAGTCCCTGTAACAGCCCTCGCGACAACGTGGTATCAGGAACGTCACCCAGGAATCGTAGTCATCGAGAGCGAAGAGTCAGGATTAGCTCCGGAGATTCTTACAGTAATGATGCTAGGCTTCGGCTCGTTTCTTTTGCTCTTCGCAGGCCTCGCCATACTTACTGACACATTGCATAGGATGGAATCAAGACTGTCTCACCTTCAGCGCCAACTGGACGAGGGGGCGATACATTGAGTGGTGTGACTGAACTTGGACTGGCCTACGCAGCAATGATGGGACTAATCGGCGCCTATGTCTATCGCCTAGTAACTAGGTTGTATGACGTGGATGCCCGCCTGACAGCGGTTGAGGATGCCGTATTACCCGAAGAAAGTGAGTGAGAACGCGTTTTTCCCTACGGGAACCCTTGAAACGGGGCGGCGAGGCGCAGACCGGCGAGGAGTATGTCCGAGGGAGCATTCTGTATCATTTGTGGGGCACCTCCGCCCCTGACCTCGGAGAGGATGTGCGAAACCTGCCTCAGGCAGCGAACTGAACTCTCAAAACTACCAGAGAGGATACAACAGTCCCGCTGTGCCAAGTGTGACTCGTATGAAGTGCGTGGAAGATGGTCTAAGATGGATGCTGAGGACATCGCAGATTTGAGAATCAGAGAGAATCTGGTTGCCGATGAGCGCGCGCAGAATGTTGAGGTTTCTTTCTCTGTAGCGGTAATCGACGATCGAACATGTAGACTGCACGTCGGGGTTTCGGGTACCATCGAGGGCTACCAATTCGATGACAGTCACGAATCGCTACTTCAGACAAGCAACGCCGTCTGCACACCATGTACTAGGAAGGCCGGGTCGTACTTCGAAGCCACTGTACAACTGAGGTCCGCGGGAAGGCGCTTGGATGATGTCGAACTCAAGCAGTTGAGAGGAACATTGGACGAGATGCTTGAGAATATGGAATCAGATCCTATGTTTTTCATCACTAAGGAGGGCCAGGTGACAGGTGGCTGGGACCTACAACTTGGTTCGAAGGCGATGGCTAGAAATTGGGGAAGAAGACTCGTCAGGTCTCATGGAGGCACCATCAAGGAGACCTCTACAGTTGTCGGCTCAAATGACGGTATTGATGTCACTAGGCTGACATTGAGTTATCGTAAACCAGCTTACGATTTAGACGACGTTGTCCGCTTCAGGAAGCAGTTGTGGATGATTGATGGCTGGCAGAGTGATGGCCCAAGTCTACGCCGACTTGACAGATACGAGAGATCTGGTGCGTCATGGAGGGATATGGAGAAATCCAACATCGTCTGTCCAAGCAGGGAGCAGCATGTTGTCGAGGTGATGAATAGAGACAGTTCAGCCGTTGAGGTGATGGATCCCACCGATTATAGGATGGTGACAGTGGCTCTACCCTACGACGATGATGGCCAAGCCAATCGCATACGCATCGGCTTCATAGACGGCGCATGGGTAGCCCTACCTGCTAGAAGGAGGCCTGTCAATGAGTGATTCCGATGTCTCAGAATTGCTTTCGCAACACGATTCGGCCAATATGGCAGACTTGACCCGTTCCTTCGTTGACGACTTCGAGGCGGCAATTAGTCAAAAGACTGGATTGGTTTCCGATACCGACTGGAGTGGGATTGTCTGCCTCGGGATGGGTGGATCAGGAGCCGGAGGTAGGTTCCTAAAGTCACTGGCAGATTCCGAGGGAGGTATGCCATTTGTAGTCTGGAGCGACTACGGCCTACCGAGTTGGTGGGGCCCAGAGTGGCTAGTTCTTGCCACATCTTACTCTGGAAACACCGAGGAGACGCTGGACGGCGTCAGAGAGGCCTTAGAATCAGGAGGTTCTGTGATTGCGGTTTCTTCAGGAGGTAAACTTTCAGATTTAGTTCTGGGTAGTGATGATGCCACCTTGATTGAAGTCCCCGGAGGGCAGATGCCTAGGACAGCATTCGGTCACATCTTCGGTGCTCAAGTCGCAGTTTGTTGGGACATGGGACTTCTCAGAAGGCCCGATGAGGGAGACTTGGCAGAGATGCTCGTTAGGCTAAGGGATGCATCAGTTCAAGCAGATCCTTCCGGAGGGGATGCGATGTGGCAGACTATGGCAAAGTCTCTAGTGGGAAGAGAAATCGGAATCATCTCCCCGACCGAGATGGGCGCTGTTGGATATCGCTTCGCTTGCCAGATCAACGAGAATGCGAATGGCTTCGCTAATCCCGTTGAGGTTCCCGAGATGAATCACAATGAGATTGTTGCATGGCAATCTGAGGGCCAATCTAGAGCGATGATAGTACTTACCTGTGAAGGCATTCACCCACGCAGTCAGACTAGGATGCAATGGATGATGGACAATGTGGAGAATCAGGTCTCATGGAGAATCGAATGTGAGGGAGAGAATCTACTGGAACGACTGTTGTATGCCACACATGTAACAGATTGGGTTTCGATAATGCTGGCTGCACTCAAGGCAAACGACCCCTCTGAGATGGCCCCAATCGAATCACTCAAGGCCCACCTGTCTACAGTTTAGTAGAGTGGTCCGAGCACGTTCCTAGGGTCGGGATAGACTTCCAGAGCATGCTTTCTATCTTCAGGTGCGACTACTCCGGGTAAATCGTGAGTCTCGGGCTCAATTAGAGACAATTGGAAGTGTAGATGAGGCTCCCAGCCACCATTCTCCTCGAATGAACCAAACCAAGCAACCACCTCTCCGGATTCGACCCTCTGTCCGACCTGTTTCTCTTCTATTGAGGCGGCATCTAGGTGCCCGTACAAGGCCCAAACTGGAACTCCACCAATCTCATGCTTGGTTATGACAACATTACCGTAGTCTCCGGCTGCTGGATTGTAGCCGAAGTGTGAGACTTCACCTTCCATGAATGCCATACATGGCGTCCCTACTGGCCCTCCGATGTCTATCCCTACATGGAGAAACCTCTCTCCTGCAAAGAGTTCAGTAGAATACATCCCAGGTCGCAGCTCATCGTATCGTCCGATATCAAATTCGTATTTCGAGGGAGAGTAGTCGCCGGATGTGAAGTCTCTAACTTCATACTCATCAGGAAGATGAACTACCGGGTGATAATCGATAGAACCCCAGTCCACCATGAGTGCCGGAAGGAGTACTCAGTCTTCATCCCCACTCAGATCTAGACTCTCGAGTGAGTCCAACGCTCGCTCTAGGGATTCCATCGATTCCTGCAGTTTGGTACGGTTCGCATAGGAGTTACTAATCTGAGAGCTGAGAGTTCCCCAAACAGAATGCAGGATATTCAAATCGTTCCTGAGACGCGCATGACCTCTGATAATTTCATCTGACTTCTCAGCAATCCCCATAGCCCTCTCAGAGATATGTAGAAGATGCATATTTGCAATCATAGTGTTCGGCGAGCAGACGACAACCCCTCTACTTGCTGCATCCCGAATAAGTGCTGACTCCTCTTGATTGTCTGGAGTAATCATGTAGTCGTATATTCTCTCAGATGCAATATACAGATACGCGATTTCGGTAGTCCCTAAATCAGGTCTGATGTAACTCGACTCGACTTTGGCGATATGTCCCTTGACTGCCTCAAGAAACGCCTTCTTACTACCAACTCGGGATCTGCCGTCCTCGCCACCCTCGCCTCCCTCTGAAGCAGCCAGAGTATCTCTGAACGCTTTAACCGGGAACTTTGAGTCGATACAAAGGATTCTACCGTCTGATAGTTTCAGACTAGCATCTGGAATACTATCTAGTTTCGGAACCTTTTTCCTGATGCTAACATTAGCGAAGGAGTCCTTCAATATCCTCTCCAATTCTATCTCTGCCCAACCAGCGGCAGCTTGCTTGTCGAGGAATATCTTCTGTATCTCTGCTACCTCGCTGGCCACAGAATCTGCAGAACTCCTGATGTTTCCAATGTCCTCGGAAATCTTCAGATCTTTCATTGTGCCTGCGACAGCCCCCTTCAGAGTCTCTCCACTAGCGGCTATTCCCGCGGTGATGACTTCCGGTTTGACAGAGAAATCCAAATTCCCAATTGCCTCCTTGTTAACTTCTCCCTGCGTGTGAATCTGAGCAGCTTGGTCACGAATCATTGCAGACTCCTGTTGTATTGATTTCAGCAGAGAAAGAGCATATACCAGTAGGATTACAAGTCCAATTACGATGGCTAGAAGACCGTAGGATAGCATATCAGACATCGGGCTCGACAGATAATTGAAATCGGGAGTATTTGAACTATGAGAGGCCCAATTAAGTCAGAACTCTAAATTGGTTCTTAGGAGGGACGGACTTTCGGTAATCATGCGAGTCAGGAGGCTGGCGATGTTGCTCTCTAGTCTCGAGCAAATTCAATTTCAATCGGTCGAACTCGAGCAATACTCTACCAATGGAGACTTAGCTGCTCGATGGCTAACCGACATTTCCACCTTCGGCGACTTGCATGAGGGCTGCTCAGTTGCTGATTTGGGAGCAGGGAATGGGGTGCTCGGCTTGGGCGCCATCGCACTCGGTGCAGGGAGAACAACTCTGATTGAGGTCGATCAGACCGCCTGCGATATAGCTAGTAAAAATGCAGATAAGTTGGGATTCACCGACTTGGTTGAAGTCACTCAAGCCAGTATTGGAAACGATTCGATTGAGCTAGACTCAGTTGACGTCATAATCAGCAACCCTCCATGGGGTCGACAATCTCCCAAGGCGGATCGCCCATTCCTCGATGCCATACTAGCTGCTCGAACACCCTCGCACCTCATGCATAGTGCAGAGTCAAGCCACATCGAGCCTCTGTTCGAGGAGCACGGGTGGTCCGTTGAGAGATACGGCGAGGCCGACTTTGCACTGCCAGCAGCGTATTCTCATCACAGCAGACAGAGAGGCAAGACTAGAGCCGCTTTCTGGCGCCTATTGCCACCATGAGCCTACGGCTCAACCCGGCCGGACCGTTCATAGGGGGTTGTCCGGTCGGCGGGCCGATGACTGCTGAGTCAGGGGACTTCGTCACGCCCGGTTCAAGCATTGTCATTCCTGAGGGAGTAGATGCAGGAGATGGCATTTACACTGATTCATCGGGCTCAGTAGCAATCGTCACAGGAACCCTAGTCCACAGTGAGGGCACAATCTCTGTAGATTCTTCTCGGCCATCTGTCAATTCTCCTCAGATTGGTGATGTTATCATCGCCGAAGTCAACCGAATCAATCCCAAGACCGCAGAGGTCAGAGTTCTTCACATTGAGGACAAGGAAGGAGGCCACAGAGATGTCCCTGCAGAAGAGTTGTTCGCGGACATTTATGTCACCAATTTCGTCGACCGTTTCCTTCCTTCTGCCGGCGACGCGATGCGCAAGAGAGACATCATCCGGGCCCGTGTAACCGAACTCGAACCTATGATGAAGGCAACAACTCGCGACGACCCCAATCTAGGGGTCTTACACGCCATCTGTCCTCAGTGTGGACTTGATCTCGAGGCCAGTAGCGAGACTCCAGATTTCAATGTCACTTGTTCTCGTTGCGACTATACTGGATTCCGAGTTCTGTCGAACGGCTTCGGCCATGGTCACACTCTCGGTGAGGATATCCAGTCGCTCAACCGCCCCGGTGCCCGTTGGTCTGCCGAAGCTGAAGCGATGTTGGGCCATGACGGCGCTCGCCCCTACCTTTCTCCAGTAGCAGATCACCGCAGAGGAATGTCTCACGAGATTCCCGAGTCTATCCGACGCCAGCGAGCTGCCCAAGCAGGTGGCGGCAGAGGAGGAGGTAGACCTAGGAGGGAGATGCACCCGACAACATGCACTCTTTGTGGAACCAAGACCGAAGTTCCGTTCAAACCAACTCCTGGCAAGCCAATCAGGTGCAGAGACTGTATGGACAAGGTCAAGGAAGGCACGGCCACTAAGGAAGAACTAGCCAATGAGAGAAAGACTCTGGTAGCTGCTAGGTCGAAGGCCGAGGAGTCGATGGGAGCCAAGCTGTTTGTAGGAGGACTATCTTACGATGCAACCGAGGACGAACTCAGAGAGATATTTTCAGCCCATGGGAATCTCAAGGACGTTCATATCGCGACAGACAAGGAAACTGGCCGCTCCAAAGGATTCGCATTCGTCACTTTTTCGAGCAAGAAAGAAGGTACGTCTGCAATCAAAGAACTCAACGACACCGAGATTCATTCTCGCAAGATAACGGTCCAGGAATCCAAACCAAGTGGAGGCCGTGGCCGACGTCGACCCCGCCGAAACTAGCGAAGCGGTGAATACCTCTAGCCTACACGTCCTACCGTGGAACAACTGGAAGGTTGGCTTGTCCTAGACGGATACGAGGATGAGCCCGCTGCGTTCGGAGTCCCGAACTACCTTGGCTTTCATATCAGATACATCTGCGGCGTTCTGGAGTCCCGTGGAATTCCTTACAACTACATGACAATCGATCAGTGGAGGCTGCACCACAAGGAACGCCTCTCCAATCCGGAGGAAAGAATATCTCTACGCAGTGAACTATCAGGACTTGACGGTGCAGTGATTCTTGCAGGGGCAATAGTTCCTGGGAAATATGTCAGAGGCACTCCGATTAGTCGAAAGGAACTCGACGAGGTACTTTCGATTATTCCTTCATCCTCACCAGTTCTGTGTGGAGGGTGGGCTATACGTCATTGGAGGTATGACGGCTGGACTCCATTACGCTCCAACCTGTTCTGCGCCGTCCAAGACACCGATGCGACCCTCGATAACTTCATCTCGACAGGAATCTGGGAGCACCGAAAGAGAACTCCTGAGCAGTGGTCTAATTGGGCACTCTCAGGAGCCTCTTCTAGGGCCGTAACGGACCATCCCGATCTGATAGCAGAAGATGGCAGATTAGGTCCGCTGACTTACGAGATTGAACTGTATCAGGGATGCGTTCGATTCAAACGCGGCTGCAGATTCTGTATCGAGCCGAAGAAGGGCTTGCCTCTATGGCGCTCCGAGGAAGACGTATTGACAGAGATCACAGCAGCATTGGATTCTGGAGTCGTCAATATCAGGATAGGAGGGGCTACAGATATCTACACTTACAAGGCGGAAGGAGTAGAGGAGTTAGAGTACCCAATTCCAAATCCCGAACCAATAGCAAAAGTACTGCATGGCGCGCGCGATGACGACAGGATTCAGATTCTACATGTCGATAACGCAAATCCCTCAATTGTGGCTGAGAGCATTGAGCCTTCGACTGAGATAACCAGAACACTCGTAGACACACTATCTGACGGAGCAGTCCTCTCATTCGGACTTGAGTCGGCTGACCCGGAGGTACACGAACAGAACTGGTTGAACTGCAACCCTGAGCAACTCAAGACTGCCGTCAGACACATCAATGATTTCGGCAGAAGTAGGGGAGCTAGGGGACTTCCAAAACTCCTCCCTGGACTCAATTTCATCGCCGGATTGAATGGCGAGACAGAGGCGAGCTACCAGATGAATATGGAACTCCTCAGAACCCTGAGGTCTGAGGGCCTCTGGCTTAGGAGAATAAACATCAGACAGGTCGAGGGGCAGGGCTTCCAAGAGGTACCTGAGAACTCCTTCAAGAAATTCAAAAGAGAGGTCAGGAATGAAATTGATTCACCTCTCCTAGAGGAGATGCTACCCACTGGGACCATCCTCAGGGAAATCTGGTGGGAGGCACAAGATGACCGAATACGAAGGCCCGAACAAGTTCTCGACCCGAAGTACCGGAATGAGGACATCCGAGGGAAGCCCGGAGTAACCTTCGGTCGACAGATTGGAGCATATCCGATTCTTGTCGGAGTTCCCTATAGAATCCCCCTCGAAACATCATCTGACATCATGGTTACAGGCCACGGTAAGCGTAGTATAACCGGGGTCGAACTAGGGCTCGATGTGAACACAGCGACACAACACCAGTTACAATCGATTCCTGGAATCAGCAGTAAGGGCGCTTGGCGTCTGGTATCCGCACGCGCACGAGAGATCAAGAGAAAATTCTCTTCGACCGAGCAAGCGTTCGCGGTCACACAGCTGGAATTACCTGGTTACTGGAGGGGCAATTAGTAGTGATGCATTAGTGTCCGAGACGCAGGAATAGTCATATTGCCTAGATAACCGCTCCTCTGCTAATTGACAACAGTCGGACATGTCCGACCAACGTCTTTGCCTCAAGAGTGCATGGTGATATTATGGAGAAGTCAGGACAACGAGCAATTGTAATAATGATACTGATGGTAATGGTGCTGGCTGTACCCGAGGGAGTCTTTGCCAACAGTTCCGGCAAGACTGGCTCTTCCAGCTCAGGCTGCGGAGGCTGCCATGGCAGCACAAACACAGTGACTCCGACACTGACCACGGGCATACCAAGCTCAGGTTATACTCCTGGAACGGTTTACTCTCTTTCAATTGGAGGATCAGGAGGAGTTTCCGGTACAAATGGCGGATTCAATTTGGACGCCTCAACGGGAACTTTCTCCAACCCGGGCACCAATGCCCAGATAGTAAGTGGAGAGGTCACCCATTCAAATTCCAACGCAAGAACATGGACAGTTGATTGGACTGCTCCTTCTACCGGTACGGGAGATGTGACCTTCCTTCTTGCGGTAAATTTCGCCAATGGTAACGGAGGTACCTCCGGAGATTCATGGGGCACAGACTCGTGGACCGTATCGGAGTTCACCTCTTCGACCCCTTCCTTAGGCTTCAATCAGCCTGGCTCGCAGAGAGATTCGGTGTTCACCCACTCCATCTTCGAAATGAACTCAGGCTCGCCTACCATAATCCTGAACAATGGGACTAGAGTGACCTTCTCTACTGGCACCGGCGGTGGGCAACCTGTTTACACCAATGACGATGTGGTGTCACTAGCCGGAGACTGTGCATTACTCGATAACTACAGCCTCAGATGCACAGGCCCCAATAACTACGGCCAACTGGGACTGGGCTCTTTTTCTCAGTCAAACGGCACTGTAAACTTCGGAGGCCACCAAACCGCAGCGATTTCAAACGGCAACAACCACAACTGCGCTATTCTCACGGATGGCTCAGTCAACTGCTGGGGCCGTAACAACCTAGGCCAACTGGGGGATGGTTCGAACTCCAATAGAAACTCTCCAGTCAGCGTCGATTTAGGAACAAACACAACCGCCGTAGCCATATCGACTGGAACCGATTTCACTTGCGCTATTACTAATTCAGGTGCTGTCAAGTGCTGGGGATTCAATGGCTATGGAAATCTAGGTGACGGAACCACCAGCGACAGTAATACTCCTGTCGAAGTCAATCATTCTACTGGAATGAGAGCAGTCGCCATCTCTACGCCTGGATTCGGCGTATGCGCGTTGTTTGAGAACGGTTCGATTTACTGCTGGGGGCAGACCTATACATCCTCAGCATTGAATGGAGCAGTTACTAATGGCTCAGTGCATATTGACATCCCAACCGGTAGAACAGCAGAAGCAATCGATGGAATCTCGTCTCACATGTGTGCGATTTTGGATAACGGATCCATCAACTGCTGGGGAGTCAATACCTATGGGCAATGGGGAGATGGCACCTGCAGCTCTGTCATAGCCTCTAGTGGGTGCACTGGAGAGAACGGCAACACACCAGTCCATACAAGCCTGAGTTCCGGTAGAACTGCAATTGCAATTTCGGCGGGAACAGACTCTACATGTGCCATTCTCGATGACTACTCTGTACAGTGTTGGGGCAGGCAGGCAGGTGAGTTCGATGGCACAACCGATGATCTGCTAACTCCTCACACGATGAACTTCACTAGTGGTGCTGATATAGCCTACTCAGACCAAGACATGGATGGAGATGGCATAGTCAATATCCTTGATACTCACATGACTGGAGATGATGATGGAGACGGTGTTTCAGGAGCCTCTGACCCCTATCCAAACAACCCAACTAGATGGATGAACTGTGATCCAGGGCACTGGGGTAGACTGGCCTGCTCACCGGCTGAGCCAGGCCACTTTGCGATTACAGGAGATCTATATCACCGACCATGCATGGTAGGGACCTACCAACCCAGCTCTGGTTACGATTTGTGTTACGATTCCTCCGCAGGGAACTACGTTTCTATGGTACAAGCAACATCTCAGACTTCATGCTCCCCGGGTACGTATCAAGAGCAGGTGGGACAGACTTCGTGCGTCGACAGCGCAGCAGGAAATTACTCAAACCTGAACTTCGGTGATGCAGGTTCATACAATTCATCGGCATTCAATATCTCAGCAAATAGTGCCCTATACAACGGGACAATCCACTCCAGTGGAGACCTTCAGGACCTGTTCATGATGAGTGTCCCGAGAGACTCAGGAATAAGTGTTGGATTGACATCTCCATCAGGTGCAGATTTTGATTTGGCGATCTATGACGAGAATCTCAATCTCCTTAATTCTAGTTATACGACTGCGTATGATGAGACTTCGACGAACAACACCAACTTCTCGTCAGATTCTATGCTGTACATCCTCGTCTCACCGTGGAATGGAACTGGACAGTACCAATTGCAAGTTTGGCTATTCTCGACATTGGACGGATTTGTGGTCGGAGACCCTAACTTGAGTATCGAGGCCGAGTTAGGAGTAACCGACTACCAGTGCACTCCTGGAAATTTCCAACCGAGTACTGGACAGTCTTCATGCATCGATGCAGCCCCCGGATATTTCGTCAATACGACTGGTTCGACCACACAATATCCGTGCACCCCTGGAAATTTCCAGTCGGCGCCTGGGCAAACATATTGCATCCAAGCAACACTCGGACACTATGTCGATGTCTACGCGGCTGCTGACCAGAACCCGGCCTCTCCGGGCCACTATGTCAACACCACAGGAGCAACCAGTCAGGAGGCCTGCTCAATTGGAACTTACCAGCCAGGAATCGCTCAATCGGCTTGTCTGGATGCTGATGCCGGTCACTTTGTGAATACTACGGCCTCTGCCTCGCAGACTGAATGCTACTACGGCACCTATCAACCTAACACCGGACAATCATCGTGCATAGATGCCTCTGCGGGCTACTATGTTTCTATTACAGCAGCAACCAATCAGACAGCCTGCCAGGTTGGCGGCTATCAGCCGAGCACTGGCCAATCTCACTGCCTTCCGTCCGACCCCGGTCATTATGTGAACACGATAGCTGCGACCTCTCAGACTCCTTGTGACATCGGCTCGTTCCAGCCTCTCTTTGGATCCGACAGGTGTAATGCTGCTGACCCGGGCCACTATGTTCCGAGCACAGGGTCGGCCAATCAGACGGCATGTGATCTAGGAACATTCCAGCCCAATTCCGGAGCCTCAGTATGTATCGATTCTCCATCAGGACACTACGTCGATACCAGCGCAGCCATTTCTCCTACTCCATGTTCGTCGGGGACATACAATCCGTCTCTTGGGTCCTCTTCCGCTGATGACTGCATGGACGCAGATCCCGGCTATGCGGTTCCGGATCCTGGATCATCATACCAGACTCCATGCACGCCCGGACATTATCAGCCAGCATCTGGTCAGACTTCCTGTCTAGAGGCCGATGCCGGATACTTCGTATCCTCTCCAGGTGCTATTTCACAGACTCCATGCACGCCCGGAACATACACTGCAAACACCTCGCAGACGGCTTGCAATCAGGCATCCCCAGGACACTACGTTAGTGCCCCTGGCTCAACCTATCAGGACGCCTGCTCGATTGGTACGTACAACCCCCAGAGTGGATCAATTTCCGCCTCGGACTGCTTGCCATCCGATGCAGGAAACTACGTCCCGATGGCTGGCGCAGCAGATCAGATTCCATGTGCAAAAGGAACCTACCAGCCGAGCATAGGACAATCTTCGTGCATCATGGCCGATCCCGGACACTATGTTCCTGGGACGAACTATCAGACTCAGTTGGAATGCCAATTGGGTTCGTTCCAGCAGTACGCAGGCTCGTCTTCGTGCACACTAGCTGAACCGGGGAACTATGTCGACAGCATCGCTTCTGACACACAGAAGCAGTGCCCTCCAACAACATACAATCCGGAGACAGGCTCTGATGACCGAGATGATTGCATGGATGTAGAACCGGGCCACTACGCCGGCGAGTGGGGAACGCCAGAGCAGATTGAGTGTGCGCTGGGAACCTATCAGCCAAACTCGGCCCAGTCAGCTTGTTTGGAAGCAGATCCAGGTTACTTTGTTTCCTCTCTCGCTTCGACTTCTCAGTCAGCATGTCCGGCTGGCACCTACAACCCATCTCAATCTTCAGGCAGTGCAGCAGATTGCATGCCCGCTGATCCGGGATATTTCGTAGACAAGCAGGCCAGCGCATCCCAGACCGCTTGCAGCCCCGGGACATACCAAGACTTGCCCGGCCAACTCTCTTGCGATGACTCTAGCCCGGGATACTACGTTTCAACTGAAGGACAGTCGGAACAGACTCCTGCACCACTCGACAGTTACGTCATAGGGTCTGGGAACACTGGTTACGAGGATTGCCCAGAGAACCACATAACCTTGCAGCAGGGTGCGATTTCCAGCAACGATTGCTATCTCGATACGGATGGAGACAGGATACAGGATGCTAGCGATCCCGATGATGATA